>JAEYQF010000042.1 GCA_023410155.1 Verrucomicrobiota bacterium
CCTACGAAGAGCGACTCCGCGCGTGGCAGGCGGAGATCGACGCGGCCCGACCGTCGACTGCCCGCGTTGCCGTAGGGGCTGCGTTTCAGCGGCCCAACAGCCGCACGCCCTTTGGTGACGAAGTTGCCCTGCAGGCTGCGTGGGAAAAATTTCACCGCGCCCGCCAGCTCCTCGAGGCTGAGCAGGAACACCTGCGCAACGATCGCCTCGCGTTTCGCGAAGCCGAGGCTGCGCTCCGTCAGCGCGAGGCCGCGCTCATGAAACGCGAAGCCAGTCTGATCGCCCGCGAGCAAGCCCTGGTTTCGGAGGAGGAGCGGCAAAAGGAGAAACCGCTGTCCACGATGCAACGCCTCACCCAAGCGCCGTTCCTCGCCGCGCTGCGAGTCACGAAGTAACTCGTCCCGACTCGATCCGCTCCTCGTCCCGACTCGTGCCGCACAGAGGCGCGACTCGGGATTTTTGTTGTCCCGACCCGATCCGCCTCGAGCCGCGACTCGGGACACACGTCGGCCCGACTCGAGCCAGCGCTGGTGTCGTCGAGAGATGGCGCTCCCGGGCCGCCCTCAGTGTTTCGCTGCCCCCTGATTGGGAGAGGCTACCACAATTTGCACTTGCGCTGCACCTTCCGCGGCCGCATCACCAGCGCGCAATGATTTCCGCCGTCACCCTTCGTCGAGTTTGCACGTCCGCCGTTAAAATGGCCGACGGTAAACGCGCTTGGTGGCATACCAAGGGCTCGGCAGAGATGAAGAAGGCGCGACGAAGCGCCGCGGTGTAAGAACCAAACGCGCCGCAAAAACAAAATCCTCTCATCCTCCCGAGCCCGACTCCTCCGAGTCGGGCTTTTTCATTTTCCCGCTCCCGCACCCGTTTCTCGTCCGCTCCACCCTCGATTCAACCTCCCACATCAACGCCCATGCCCACGCTCCTCGCTCCACCCAGACAACGGCCGCGGCTGCAACCTGCGCCGCGGCCTGCACCTGCACTCGAACTGCCGGCCGTCTCGTTCTTCGGCCGGACGCTCGACGAATACGCGCGCTTCTTCGCGCTCGACCCCGCCGCTCTCCGCGGCCTGTCCGTGCTCGATGTGGCCGCGGGCCCATCGTCGTTTACAGCGGAGGCATGCCGGCGCGGCATCGATGCGGTGGCGGTTGATCCGCTGTATTCGCTCGGAGGATACGCGTTGTCGGAGCAGGTCACGCGCGACTACGAGGCCATGTTTGCGCAGATCCGCGCGAAGCCGCGGCTCTTCAAGCTCAAGTCGTTTCCCTCGTTGGAGGCGGCGGAGCAGGATCGCCGGGTGGCCGCGCAGCGGTTCCTGGCGGACTTCGAAATCCATGCGGCCCATGGCCGCTACGTCGCCGCGGCGTTGCCGCGGTTGCCGTTCTTCGACGACACGTTCGACCTCGTGCTGTGCGCGCACCTGCTCTTCATTTACGCGCAGCGTTTTGATTTCGAATGGCACCTCGCGGCCTGTCGCGAGCTTGCGCGCGTGAGCGCCGGTGAAGTCCGCATCCACCCGCTCGTCGGCCGCGATGGTCGTTTATATCCCGAACTGGAACGGTTGCGGCGGGAGTTGCTCACGCGCGGCATCACCAGCCGGGTGCAACGCACCGATTACGAATTTTTCGCCGGCAGCACCTCGATGCTGATTCTCAATCCGCGCACTTCGTGACCACGACTCCGCAGCCGGTCCACACCCCGGCGTGCTTACGATTTGCGCGGGAGCGCGGCGCCTGAAACGCTGCCGGCATGTTCCCGCAGCATCTCATCGCCAAAAAACGAGACGGCCAGGCGCTTTCCCGTGATGAGATGGCTGCATTCGTGCGGGGGGCGACTGACGGCTCGTGGGCCGACTACCAGCTCAGCGCGATGCTGATGGCGATCGTCTGTCGCGGCATGTCGCCGCAGGAGACGGTGCACTACACCGAGGCCATGATGCACTCGGGCGTGGTGGCGGATCTGTCGGCGATCAGGCAGCCAAAGGTCGACAAACACTCCACGGGCGGCGTGGGCGACAAAGTCTCCCTGCACCTCGCCCCGATGGTGGCGGCGTGTGGCGTGGCGGTGCCGATGGTTTCGGGCCGCGGCCTCGGGCACACGGGCGGCACCTTGGACAAACTCGAGTCGATCCCCGGTTTCCGCGTGGGCCTCTCGTTGGCCGAGTATCGCCGCGAACTCGAGGAGATCGGACTTTCGCTGATCGGGCAGACCGCCGAGCTGGCGCCGGCCGACAAGAAACTCTACGCGCTGCGTGACGTGACGGCGACGGTCGAGAGCATACCGCTCATCTGCGGCTCCATCCTTGCGAAGAAATTGGCTGAAGGCATCGATGCGCTCGTGCTCGATGTGAAATTCGGCCGCGGAGCGTTTTTGCCCGAAAAGGAGAAAGCCCGTGAACTCGCGCAAGCGCTCGTCGACGTCGCCACCGCCATGGGCAAGCCGACACGCGCCGTGATGACGGCGATGCATCAGCCGCTAGGCCGCGCCGTGGGCAACGCGCTGGAAGTGCTCGAGTCCATCGAGTGCCTGCACGGTCATGGCCCGGCGGATACGATGTCGGTGACCTTCGCGCTGGGTGAGCAGATGCTGATCCTCGCGGGCCAGGCCGGTTCGGTCGACGAGGCGCGGGCGCATCTGAACCAGGCGATTCACAGCGGCCTGGCGTTGGAGAAATTCCGCGCGATGGTGCGCGCACAGGGCGGTGATGAACGTGTGATCGATGATCCTTCCCGCTTGCGGCTCGGGTCGTGCCAGGGTGCGGCTCGAGCGGGGCGCAGTGGCGTCGTGAGTGACGTCGATGCCCGCGCTGTGGCGCATGTCGCGCTCGCGTTGGGCGCGGGCCGAGCGCGGGCGGAGGACGCTGTCGACCACTCGGTGGGGTTGGGTGATCTCGTGAAGATCGGCGACCGGGTCGAAGCAGGCTCGCGGCTGGCGACGATCTACGCGAACTCGGAGGCGAAGCTCGCCGAAGCCCAGGCGGCGCTCGTCCAGGCGATCACGATCGCCGACGAAGTGACCGACGAGCCGGAGCTCATCGGCGAAGTGGTGGGCTGAACTGGAGGCTGGTCAGCAGCTCAGGCGCTTTCCATCTCGGTGAGTTTCGTGGCCGCCTCTTCCCACGCTGCGGTCGCTTCCGTGATCTGGTCCACGATCGCGCTGAGTTCCTTGTTGAGGTGGTGAAATTTACCTTTGTCTGCGTAGGTTTCGGGCGCTTCGAGCGCGGCGGTGATCTCGGCCTGCTTGGCTTCGAGCTCCACCACTTTCTTCTCCAACTGGCCTACGTGTTCGCGGAACTTGCGAACCTCGCTGGGCGACGGCTTCGTTGATTTCGGATTCTCGATTCTCGATTTTTGATCCTCAGCTGGAGCCGCCTTTTTCTGGACGGGCCGAGCATCGGTGAAGCCAGCGGTCAACGCGGCGCGGGCGTCGGAGGCCTTCGATTTCTCGAGGTAGTAATCGTAGTCGCCGGCGTAAGGCGTGAGCCGGCCGCTGTGCACGTGAAGGACATTTTGCGCGAGGGCGCGGATGAAATGCACGTCGTGGCTGATGAAGATCAGGGTGCCTTCGTAGGACTTGAGCGCGTTGATGAGCGCATCGATGGACGCGATGTCCAAGTGCGTCGTCGGCTCGTCCATGAGCAGCAGATTGGGCGGCTTCACAAGCAGGCGGGCGAGGGCGAGGCGTGATTTTTCGCCGCCAGAGAGCACGCCGATGGGCTTGTGCACGTCGTCCTTGCGGAAAAGAAATGCGCCCAGGATTGCGCGGGCTTGTTGTTCGGTGAGCTGGTTCTCGTTGGTGCGCAGCTCCATCACGTTTTCAAGCACCGTCAGCTCGGGCTTCAGGTTATCGAGGCGGTTCTGCGCAAAGTATCCGGGCACGACGTTGGTGCCGAGCTCGCGTGTGCCGCCTTGGATCGGAACGACGTCGGCGAGGATCTTGAGGAGCGTGGATTTGCCGGCGCCATTGGGTCCGACAAGCACGATCCGCTGCCCGCGCTCGGCTGTGAAGTTGAGGTCGCGATAGACGACGTGTTCGCCGTAAGCCTGCTGGACATTCTTCAGCTCAATGACCTTCAGGCCGGAGCGCGGAGGCTGCGGGAATTTGAAGTTGATGCGCTTCAGCTCCTCCTGCGGCTCCTCGATCGCATCCTCCATGATGCGCTCGATCTGCTTTTCCTTCGATTTCGCGCGCGAGGCCATGGAGGCCTTGGCGCCGAAGCGATCCACGAACTTCTGGAGGTGTGCGATCTCGCGCTGTTGATTCTTGAAGGCGGCGAGTTGCTGTTCCTTGCGCGCCTCCTTCTCCTGGAGAAACGAATCGTAGTTGCCGTGGTAGTAGTGGAGCCGGCCGCTGCGAAGCTCGAGCATGCCGGTGCAAAGCGCGTTGAGGAAAGCGCGATCGTGCGAGATCACGACGAGACCGCCGGGGTAGCGAGTGAGGTAGTCCTGGAACCACAGCAGCGCCTCCAGATCGAGGTGGTTGGTCGGCTCGTCGAGCAGCAGCAGTGCGGGTTCAGCCACGAGCAGGCGCGCGAGGTGAGCGCGCATGACCCAGCCACCGGAGAATGTCTTCGCGAGCTTTTCGGCGTCGCCCTCCTTGAAGCCGAGGCCGGCGAGGATCTTGCGCGCTCGCGGCTCGAGCGTGTAATCGATGTCCCAATCGTCCTCGTCGGGCTCGAGTTTCTTGCCGCTGGTGGCGATGTGGAGGATCGTCTCGTCGCCGGCGGGGGCACTTTCCTGCGGAAGGAAGCCGAAGTCGGCCCCGCGCTCCCACTCGATCACGCCGGTGTCCGGCTTCTCTTCGCCGAGGATGAGAGAAAAGAGCGTGGACTTGCCCGCGCCATTAGGACCCACGAGCCCGAGCCGGTCGGTGCGCGCGATGAAAAGCGACACGTCGTGAAAAAGTTCACGCGTGCCGTAGGACTTGGAGACATCGGCAATCGTCAGCATCGGAAAGGGAGTCGGTCAAAAGACCGGCTGGTGCGCGCGGCGTCAATGGCTTTGCACCATCTCTCCGTTCCGAAGGCGGTTCTCTCCTCACCGCGCCATCGTCAGCCCGATCACGCCACCCACCGCCACCATCGCCCCGATGAGGGAACGCCGCGTGGGACGCTCGCCCTCGAGCCAGCGGCTGAGAGGGATTATCATCAACGGCGTGCATGCCACGATCGGCAACACGAGCCCGCTCGGGGTGGTGGCGAGCGCCCATTGATAACAACTCACACCGAGGACGGCGCCCGCGAGAGCGTTGGGCGCAACCCACGCAAGACGTCGCCATCCGCCCGGACTGATGCGGGCGCCGCCACCCGGGCGGTCGTCATCTTTGCGCCAGAGCTTCAACACTGCGAAATACAGCAACGCCACCGCGAGCCCTCCGAGGATGCGCGGATAGGCGGCGCTGACGCCATCGATCGCTTCGCCGGCGGCGACACTCACGGCGTTGGCGTGTCGGCTCACCACCGCCCCCAGCCCCTGGCCGCAGGCCGCGAGCACTCCATAGAGGAAGCCAATCGGCCTGACTGCGACGCGCGGCGGGGAGTGTTTTGACGGCAGCAGCGACCACGCAACTCCAGCGACTGCGACCGCACCCCAACCGAGTTGGGTCGGAGTGAGTGTCGTGCCGAGCCATAGCCACTCCGCGATGATGGCGATCGGCGCGGCCAGGCACTGCGTCATCAAGACCGACAATCGCGCTCCGAGCAGCGGCAGCGCGGCGTAGAGCGCCAGATCGCCCAAGCCCATGCCGATGATGCCGCTGAGCAGAAACCAGTCGCGACCTGCGCCGCCGAGTCCGGGCCCACAGGAATGTGCGTAG
Organism: Verrucomicrobiota bacterium; assembly: GCA_023410155.1. Lineage (GTDB taxonomy): Bacteria > Verrucomicrobiota > Verrucomicrobiia > Opitutales > Opitutaceae > Opitutus. Next base: position 5,818 of record JAEYQF010000042.1, read on the forward strand.
ACGCCGAGACACACCGCGGCGAAGACGAGCCGCGCGACGTTGGCGCGCACGCCGCCGAGCTCGCGGACCGAGCGGTTAGCGAAGATCGAGGAGAGCGAGAAGAACAGCGTCGTCAAAACGGCCGCGAGCATGAGGGGTGGAGTTCACGACGCCCCCGCGAGAGCGGCGACGTTTTTTGTGGCGTTGCCAATCAGCGGCGCTCTATTTCTGCGCCCTCTAAAAAATGAAAGCCAAACGCTCCTCGAAACGTCCCGAAGACATCAACGCCGCGCTCGCTGCGAAGAAAGGGCCGGTGTCGAAGTTCATCGCCCAAAACTACCGGCACTTCAACGCGGCGTCGCTGCTCGATGCCGCCAAAGGCTACGAGACCCACCTCGCCGCGGGCGGCAAGATGCTCGTCACCCTCGCCGGCGCGATGTCCACGGCGGAGCTCGGCATTACCCTCGCGGAGATGATCCGCCAGGACAAGATCCACGCGATCGTCTGCACCGGCGCCAATCTCGAGGAGGACATCTTCAACCTCGTCGCGCACGACTACTACGAGCGCGTGCCGAACTATCGCGACCTCACGGCGGCCGACGAGGAGAAGCTGCTCGACCGTCACATGAACCGCGTGACCGACACCTGCATCCCCGAGATGGAGGCCATGCGCCGCATCGAGAAGGTCGTGCTCGAAGAGTGGGTCGCCGCCGACAAGGCGGGCGAGCGTTACTTCCCGCACGAGTTCATGTTCAAAATCCTTCGCTCCGGTAAGCTCAAGAAGAGCTACCAGATCGATCCGAAGAACTCGTGGATGCTCGCCGCGTGCGAGAAAAACCTGCCGATGATCGTTCCCGGTTGGGAGGACTCCACGCTCGGCAACATGTATGCCGGCCACGTGATCAGCGGAGATGTGAAGAACGTCCACACCGTCCGCACCGGCATCGAATACATGACCTGGCTCGCCGGCTGGTATACCAAAAACGCCAAGACGCTCCGCAACAAGGAGGGCGCGATCGGCTTCTTCCAAATCGGCGGCGGCATCGCGGGTGATTTCCCGATCTGCGTGGTGCCCATGCTGCACCAGGACCTGCAGCGGACCGGCGTGCCGCTCTGGGGATATTTCTGTCAGATCAGCGATTCGACCACCAGCTACGGCAGCTACTCCGGCGCGGTGCCCAACGAGAAAATCACCTGGGGCAAACTCGCCGCCTCCACGCCGAAATACATCGTCGAGAGCGATGCGACGATCGTGGCCCCGCTCATCTTCAGCTGGGTGTTGGGCAAGTAAACTCACGCTGGCGCGAACCCGCGCCGCCGATCTCTCGTGCGACGGACGGCTTCCACGCCGTCCGTTTTTTATGGCGCACTGTGCCGGCCCGCCGGCGGCGAAGACTCGCGCTGGCGGGAGAAGTATGGGATTCCCCAGTTTCATGAAGCAGCACCACTACGCCGCGCGAATCGAGTGGACCGGAAACGACGGCGCAGGCACGCAGAACTATCGCAGCTATCGCCGGGATCACCGCATCTCAGTGGGCGAGAAACCCGCCATCCCGGCGTCCAGCGATCCTGCCTTTCGTGGCGATCCCACGCGCTATAACCCCGAGGAGCTGCTCGTCGCCAGTCTTGCGAGCTGCCACATGCTCTGGTATCTGCACCTCTGCGCCGTGAACCACATCGTCGTGACTGCCTATCACGATGCAGCGGAAGGGGTGATGCAGGAGTCAGCGGACGGTGCGGGAGAATTCGCGGGTGTGACCCTGCGTCCCCACGTGACCATCGCGAGCGGCGATCCGGAGAAGGCGCAGGCGCTCCATGCGGAGGCGCACCGTTTTTGTTTTATTGCGCGCTCGGTGAAGTTCCCGGTCGCACACGCACCCACCATCAGCCTGCGGGCGCCCTAAGCAGGCGGCGGATCCTGCAGAGGGTGGCGCTCCCGCCCGCCTGCCGCTGAGGAGAACGATCAAAAACCCTCGCGATCGACGAGCCACACCATCGCGGCCAGCGCGGCAGCGCCGAGGTGAAGCTCGCGCGCGTTGACTTTGTCGATCGTGTCTTCGCGCGTGTGGTGGATGTCGAAATAGCGCTGTGAGTCCGGCACGATCTGTCCGACGGTGACACCCTGCATTAACAGCGGCGCCACATCCGCACCGGTAGGGCCCTCTGCGATTTTCCAGATGCCCCACGCTTGGAAGAGCGGCAGCCAGCGTTGGGCGCGCTGATGCATCGGTCCTTGGGTGCTCCCGAGATAGAACGCCGCTGGCGCGTAGCCGCCGCCGTCGCTCTCGAGCGCGAGCACGTGACGCTCACCCTTTTCCTTCGCTTCCGCGGCGTAGGCGATGCCGCCCGCGAGAGAGTTCTCCTCTGCAGTGAACAGCACGCAACGCAGCGTATGGCGCGGCCGCAGGCCGAGCGCCTTGAAGAGGCGCAGCACCTCGATCGACTGCACCACGCCGGCGCCATCGTCGTGGGCTCCAGGCGCGATATCCCAAGAGTCGAGGTGTCCGCCGACAACCATGATGCGGTCAGGGAACTCGGAACCGCGGATCTCGCCGATGACGTTGTGCGATTCGGTGTCGGCGAGCCGGCGCGCGTGGATCTTCACCTCGACCCTCGAGTCGGAGTTCGCGCGAAGCGCCGCGGAGAGGCGATCTGCGGCTCGCGTCGAGAGCGCGGCGGCGGGGATCGGTGTGATATCGGGTCCGAACCCGGTGTAGCCGGTGTGCGGCACATCGTCGTCAGCAAGCGTGAGCGAGCGCACGATCGCTGCGACGGCGCCGAGCTTCGCCGCGGCCGCTGGCCCACGCCCACGTTGATCGCCGGCCTCCCCGTAAGCCTTGCCCGTCTGGAAATAGGCCGGGTTCATGGGCCGGTTGAAGAAAACGATTCGGCCCTCGATCTTCTCGCGGCCCAGCGTGGCGAGTTCGTCGAGCGACTGCACCTCGATCACGGGGGCGACCAGTCCGCCGGCAGGGGTCGCTCCGGAGAATCCGAGCGCGACGGCCGAGAGCGGTTCAGCATCCTCGTTCGTGAGCAGTCGGACCGACTCCGGTTCACCACGGTCCCAGTGCGGCACGGTGACCGACTGGGTGTAAATGCGGTCCAGGCCCAGCTCCGCCAGTTTCTGCTGGCTCCACTCCACCGCGCCGGCGAGCGAGACCGTGCCGGTGAGCCGTCCTGGATATTTGGATACAAGTTCCTCCAGTTGGCCATAGGCCTTGCCGTGCGAAAGAGCCTCCTCGAACAAGCGGTCGACCGTGGCGGCGGGATGATCGGACGGCGGGGCCGATGCGGAGGCCGCTGCCCCCGCGAGGAAGGGGCACGCGAGCAGCGTAAGGAAACAGGCGGTGAGAAGACGCATGTCGGGGAGCCTCGACCTCGCGAAGCGGCTGACAAGCCGCGGATGGCTGCACCTCCCGTTTCGCTGGGCCGCTGTGCCGATCTGTTCGGGCAGGGTAGCCGGCTCAGAACCACTTCTTCCGCTTCAGGTAGATCACCATCAGCAACGTCGTGACCATCGTCGAACCGAGCGCCCACGGATATCCATGAGACAGCTCAGGCATGTTCTCGAAGTTCATGCCATACCAGGTGCCGATGACCATGATCGGAATCGTCACCGCCGTGATCGCCGTCAGGAACTTGATCCCCTCATTGGCTTCGAACGCCGCCTTGTTGAGGTAGATATCGAAGGCCATCATCAGCCGTTCGTGATAGCTGATGGCAGTGTCTTCGAGGCGCACGAGATTGTCGCGGAGGTCGCGGAAGTAAGGGAGCATCTTCGCGCGCACCAGCTTGCTCTCGCCGCGTGCGAGCCGGTCGATGACATCGCGCTGCGGCCGGACGATGTGGCGCAGTTTGTTGAAGTCGCCGCGCACGTGCAGCAGTTCGCCGACGAGCTTGTTCTGGCCGGAGTCTTTCGCGAGCACGTGCTCCTCGAGTTCCTCCAACTCCGCGCGCAGCTCGTCGAGCACCGGCGCGTAATTGTCGACCAGGGTGTCGAGCAGGGAGTGGGCGATGCGATCGGGGCCGCGCGGGCCGATGCCGACGCTCTTGGCGGTGCGCTCCAGATAGCCGGTCACGGCGCGGATCGACGAGCGGTGAAACGACACCAGGTAGTCCTTGCCGAGAAACAGATCGAGTTCCGTCGTGTTGAATTTCTCCGTGCGGGTGAAATCGACCGCATGCGTGACGATGAAGAGGTAGTCGTCGTAGTCCTCGACTTTCGGCAGCGAACTCGGCGCCACACAGTCCTCGATCGCGAGCGGGTGAAACTGGAACACGCCCTCGAGGATGGCTTTGATCTCCTCGTCGGTGGGATTTTCGAGATCGACCCAGAGCAACAGGCCCTTGTCGGCGCGCACGAGGCGGAGTGCTTCGAGTTCCAAATCCCTCCCCACCAACTTGCCGTCGCTGAAGATGAAGGAGTGGATCATGGCAGGGAGAGCGGGAGATGCCGCGGCCGCGAAATCAGGCCGGGCCGAGGAGCTTGTTCTCGGCCTCGGTGACCGCGCGAACAAAATCCTCCGCCGTGGGCGCGTTGAGAAACGCCTCCCGATTGTCCGGACTTTTCAGCAAACGGCAGAGGATGCTGAGCATCTGCAGATAGTCGCCCGGACGCGACTTGGGCGTGCCGAGCATGAACATCAGCCGCACGTTCTCGCCCTGGTCAAAGAGCACGCCCTGGTCGCTGCGCCCGACGGCGAGCACGATCTGCTGCACGTGTTCCGTGCGCGCGTGCGGCACCGCGAAACCGTGACCGAGGCTCGTCGTGTCGAGCCGGTCCCGCGCCAGCAACTCTGCATAAAACCCGTCGAAATTCGTCACGCTCGGATGGTTCGCGAGCTGCGCAGCGACCTCGTGGAGCGCGGCCGTGCGTTTCGTGTTCGCGACTTTCAGGTTGATGCGAGCGGGATCGAGAAGTTGTGAGAATCGGCCGGGCATGCAGGCGCGCGATGAGATGCGTGCCATGAGTGACAGCCGCTCCGATTTTGTTGGCAAGCGTGGAGTCGGCAGGCGCGGGGAAAATGCGTTGCCCGGACCGCATGCGAGCGGCTCACTCGACGGCATGAAGATGCTGCTACGGTTCACGCTGGTGATTCTGGTGGCCGCGCTGACGGGGACCGCGCGCGCCGCCGAGTTTTCCGAAACGCTTTCGCGCGCGGATTTCGCCGCCGCCGGACTCGAGAAACTTTCGCCCGCCGAACTGGCCCGGCTCGACGAACTCGTGAGGACCCTACGCAGCGGCGAAGTCGACCAAGCGCGCGCAGACGAGGCCGCAAAAGTTCGCGCCGAGATCGTGAAGGAAAAACCCAGCCTGCTCGGTCGCATGAAGGTGAAACTCACGCCCGGCACCGAGATCGACTACGAGGCGATCGAGACGATGCTCGTCGGATCATTCCGAGGATATCAGAAAGGCACGATCCTGCGCCTCGCCAATGGTCAGCGCTGGAAAGTCGTCGACGGTCGATTCTGGGCGCCGAAAAAGGAAGAGGACAAACCGCGCAAAGTCCGCGTGGAGCCGGGCATGCTCGGAAGCTTCTTCCTCGATATCGAAGACGGCGGCCGCCCGAAGGTGAGCTTCGTCGGGACGTTCGAGCAGTAAGGCGCGAATCAATCCGCATCTGGTCCTGGCTCGGTGCGCACTGGGGCGCGAGTCGAGCCGCACCTTGACGCGACTCGGGACGCACTTGGGTGCGACTCGGGACGCGATCGGGCTGGCAGCGAATCGCGCAGCAAGGTGGATCCTGCCGCCCTCGGCAGGTTGTGGAGCCGCGCGCGCCGCGGAGCCC
>JAEYQF010000045.1 GCA_023410155.1 Verrucomicrobiota bacterium
CCGATGAGCTGCCGGCCCAACGGGGACTGCGGCGTAAGCACGAGAATCGACGTGTCGCCTACATTGACTTCCAATCCTCCGGCACGCGGGCCGATGAAATACCAGGTTGGGCGGCCTCGCAGTTCCACTTTCACGAGGGCACTCACCGCAATCGGAGCCTCGGCGGAGAAATCGGGCAGGGGAAGCGACGTGTAGAGACTGACGTTGCTGGCGATCTCGGCCGCCAGACGGGCCTGCCCCTCGGCGAGATATGCCGCCTCCTGGCTATGGGTGTCGTATTTGTTCTCCGCGCGGCTCTCCTCGCTGATCGCTTCGTCGCGCGCGAGCTGGGCCGCGGCCGTCTGGCGGGCGAGTTCGGCGCGCAACTCCGACACGATGGCGTCTCGAACGAGGGATTTGTTCATCGGGGAAGGTTCGTGACCATCGCAACGGCGGACGTTGTCAACGCTGCATCTGCCTGCGCGCCGGGAAAAGTCTCGCGTTGACTGCCATCGCGCCCACCCGAATGTTTTCACGAAACATTCCCGGACGCTCCCCGTCCAACCGTCCGCCCTTTACCCAATCCATGAAACAGCTTTGCCGCGCGGTGTTCGCGCTTTGCCTTTTTTCCACTGTCGTTACCGCGCAACGGAGCGATGATGATGAAGAGGATTCGATGTGGATCGATTCGTCGCCCGATTTCAGCGACCTGATCGTTTACCAGCCGAAGAACACCGTCACGATTGGTTTCCGCGCCATCTCGGGGGCCAAGACTTCCTTCAGCGGCAGCGGTATCGTCGCGAGCGGAGAGGACATCGGCGACATCGATACCAATGGCACGCACCGTTATCACGATGGTTTTGTGGGCCCTGACCGCCGCACCGTGACCGATTCAGCCGGCAACACCGTGCCGATCGATCCCGATGGCCGCACCAACAACTGGGGCTACTCCAACCTCAGCCAGATCACCTCCGACGGTTTGATGTCCATGCACGTCTATTCGGCGAGTTCGGAAGTATCTCCCTTCTCCAGCGATCCCAAAGGCCGCTTCGGCGTCGAGGTCGTCCGTTCCAAACAGATGGGCAAGCTCTTCAATTCCCGCGTGACCTGGGACATCACGATCGGCGCGAGCATCAACGATCTTTCCTCGACCAGCAACAGCACCGCAGTTGGCAATCTGACCACGACGACCGATTATTACGACCTCGAGGGCCAGCTCCCACCGGCGCCCGGTTCCTCCACTGCTGGCACGCTCCTGGGCAATACGCCACTCGGTCGCGAGACCGATACGACGGCGGACGGCGTCGTCCTCCAGAATAACTGGCGGCTCCGCGGTGCGTATCTCACGTTTCGTGCCGGTCCGACGCTCTCGATTCCGATCGTGAAACGCCTTACCGCCACCGTCAGTGCTGGCGCCGTCCTGGTCTATGCCGGCACCAACTATGCGGTCACCCAATCGTTCGACCCGACCGACCTCCTGGATACCGGCGACGACGAGCGCGAGGACGACGATGTCGTCACCAGCACGCAGGATGACATGGGCAAGCTTCTCCCCGGTTTCTACGTCGACGCCAACCTGCAGTTCAATCTGACCGACTTCACTGGATTCTACGTCGGAGCCATTTACCAGAGCAGCGGCAGCTACTCGCAGACGCTCGCGACCGGTGACGAAGAGACGCCCGGTTCCAACTACTCGACCAAGATCGATCTCAGCAGCCTCCAAGGTCTGCGCGCCGGTTTCTCGCTGAAGTTCTAATCTGCCGGGAAACCCCCTTCCTTGTCTGGACCCGCCCTTGCTTCGGCAGCGGCGGGTCTTTTTTCGCACTTTTCAAAGCAGCTTACCTCGCTTTGCTCGCGCCGTGACTGCAGACGCACGCCCCTTGCGCCCAACCGCCACGCTGATTGCGCTCACGGGGCTCAATCTGCTCGACTATCTCGATCGTCAGCTCCTCGGCGCCGTGCTCACGCCACTGAAAGAGGAGATGGGCTTTTCCGACCAGCAACTCGGCACGCTGCAGACCGCCTTCATGGTCGGCTATTTCCTCACCGCGCCGATCTTCGGATATCTCGGCGACAAGTGCTCGCGCCGCATGCTGATCTTCGCCGGCGTGATCGTTTGGAGCCTCGGCACGCTGCTCACCGGACACGGCAACACGTTTCTTTCGCTGCTGATTTTCCGGGTGCTCGTCGGACTCGGCGAAGCGAGCTTCGGCACGATCAGCCCCGGCTGGATCGCCGATCTGTTCCCATCCGCACGGCGCAACATGGCGATCTCCATCTTCTATCTGGCGATCCCGGTCGGCTCCGCGATCGGCTACATCGTCGGTAGTGCGATCGCGGCACACCATGGCTGGCGCGCGGCGTTTCTGTGGGCCGGCTATCCGGGTTTGCTGCTCGCGTTCGTCCTCTTCTTCTTCCGCGAGCCGCCGCGCGGCGCGTCCGAGTCGACCAACCCTGCCAACGCGCGCCCTTCCGCCGGGCTCAAGAACTACCTGCTGCTTTGGACCTATCCGCGCTACACGCTCGTCGTCGCCGGCTACACCGCGCAGACCTTTGCGCTCGGCGGGTTCGCGCTCTGGGCACCGACATTCCTGTATCGCGTGCACGGCATGAGCGTCGCCGAAGCGGGTTTGTTTTTCGGTGGCACGCTGGTCGTGACCGGATTGGTGGCCACGCTCGTCGGCGGATATTTGGCGACCGTCTGGCAGCGGAGGAATCCGACCGGCTACGCACGCATGCTGGCAC
>JAEYQF010000071.1 GCA_023410155.1 Verrucomicrobiota bacterium
AAACCCGGGGCGGCCCACGAGGTCACCCGACCCGGGACAGAGTGCGGCTTGAATCGACGCTTACGACAGCCAGAAGCTGAAGTAGACGTAGAGGCCGAGCACGAGGGCGAGGATGGCGCCGGAGAGAACCTTGTTTCCGGTGTCCCAGCTCTTGCCGATTTCGGCGCCGGCGGTCTCCTTGACGGAACCGTAGGTGAGGCCGGCGACCTTTTCCGGCGGAGGCGGCGGAGTCATCAACGACACGACCACGATGATCACGGCGCTGGCGAGCAGCAGCACGCCGGTGGCGTAGAGGAAGTTGAAGTCGCCGATCGCGGCGAAGAGGGTGGGCGTCTCCATCTTACCCGTGCCGTAGAAGGTCTGCATGGTGAGCTTGAGCATGCCGAGGATGAAGCCGCCCACGAGACCCCAAGTCGCACCGGCCGAGTTGATGCGTTTCCAGCACAGGCCGATGATGAAGACTGCGGTGATCGGCGGAGCGAGGTAGCCCTGCACACTTTGCAGATACTGATAGAGACCGCCGCCAGAGATCTTGGCCATGACGGGAATCCAGAGGATGCCGAGGATCACGACGGAAGCGGTGGCGATGCGGCCGACGTTGAGCAGGTGCTTCTGCGAGCGTCCGGGACGGAGTTTCTCGTAGATGTCGATCGTGAAGAGCGACGCGCTGGAGTTGAACAGCGAGGCGAGCGAGCTCATGAGGGCCGCGAGCAAGCACGCGACGATGAGGCCGCGAATGCCGGTCGGGAGCAGGGCCTTGACGAGGGTCGGGAACACCTGGTCGCCATCGATCGCGCCGACTTCCACGCCGCCGACGATCTTGGGCGGAAGGGTGATGATGCCCTTCTGGTGAAGCGCCCAGCCGATCATGCCGGGAACGAGGAAGATGAGGACGGGCCAGATCTTCAACAGACCGCCGAAGAGCGCACCGCGGCGAGCGGTGGCGAGATCTTTGGCGGAGAGGACGCGCTGCACGATGTATTGGTCGGTGCACCAATACCAGATGCCGATGATGGGCGAGGCGATGAGCACGCCGAGCCACGGGAAGTCCGGATCGCTGAGCGGGCGCCAGAGAGCGAAGGACTCCTTGTTGGCCTTGGCCATCGAAACGAGTTCTCCCCAGCCGCCGAGTTTATCGAGGCCGATGTAGGTGATGACAAAGGAGCCAAAGAGAATGATCACGGCCTGCGGCGTCGACGTGTTCATAATGGCGCGCATGCCGCCGAACACGGTGTAAACGCCGGTGATGATGACGGTCGAAAACGCACCAATCCAAAACGCGTTGGCCGTGAAGCCACCGATCGTGAAGGAGATTTCCGGCAGCAGCGCCTGGAATACGATCGCCCCGGCGTAAACGGTCACGCTGACCTTGGTGAACACATAGGCGACGAGCGACACGCAGGACAGCACGAGCCGGGTGCGGGCGCTGAAGCGGCGCTCGAGGAACTCGGGAATCGTCTCGACGCCGGACTTGTAATAGAACGGCACGAAGAAACCCGCGAGGACGATCAAGCACCACGCGTGGAGCTCCCAGTGCGCCATCGCCATACCGGTGGCAGCGCCCTGGCCGGCGAGTCCGACGATGTGCTCGGAGCCGATGTTGGAGGTAAAGATCGAGGCACCGATCACGACCCAGCCGGCATTTCGTCCGGCGAGGAAGTAGTCCTTGGTATCTTTCTGGTGGCGACCATACCACCAAGCCACCCAGCCGATGAGGCCGAAGTAGAGCGAGATTACGATCCAGTCGAGGGATTGCATATTGGTTTGGGGGAGAAACAGAGACGGGGGGAATCCGTATCGCGGAGGGGAGCCGCCACCTTCGTGAAGTTAGCGCCGGAGGCGAGCGCGAATCCGCATGAAACTTTAGACTATGCCAGCCGCGGGCTTCACTTCGCCTGGCCGTAGTAGGCGCCGGGCCCGTGCTTGCGTTTGAAATGCTTGTTGAGCAGCGCGGACTCGATCGTCGGCAGTTGCGGCTCCAGCTGCAGCGACATGAGCGCCATGTGCGCGATGCACTCGACCGCGACAGCGACCTCGACGGCTTTGGCGACCGTCGCGCCCCAGGTGAAGGGAGCGTGGCGATTCACGAGCACACCGGGATAATCGAGCGGATCGAGCTGACCGGTGGAGAAGCGCTCGACGATGACGTTGCCTGTTTCCCACTCGTAAGCGCCGCCGGAGATCTCGGCGTCGGTCATTTTGCGGGTGACGGGAATGTTGCCGAAAAAGTAGTCGGCATGAGTCGTCCCGAAGATCGGAATCTCACGGCCGGCCTGCGCAAACGCCGTCGCGTGCGACGAGTGCGTGTGCACGACCCCCCCGATGCTGGGGAACGCGAGAAACAGCCGACGGTGCGTCGGCGTATCCGAGGAAGGATTGAGAGTGCCTTCGACCTTCTTGCCGTCGAGATCGACGAGCACCATGTCCTCGGGTCGCAGCTTAGCGTAATCCACTCCGCTGGGCTTGATGGCGAAAATGCCACGCGAACGATCGATCGCGCTGGCGTTGCCGAAGGTGAGATTGATCAGCCCGTGCTTCGGCAGGAGGAGATTGGCCTCATAGGCTTCGCGTTTGAGATCTTCGAGCATGGGCGGATGGTTTAGAACCACGGAGGCACAGAGAACACGGAGAAAATCACAGAAGAGGACTCCGTGAGCTCTGTGTCTCTGTGGTGAACTCCATTAGACGCGGATGCCTTGCGCGAGGTGGTAGTAAACCTCGTTGTTGCGGAGATCCTGCTTGAGCTGCGACAGCTTGGTGTCGCCGTTGATGACCACGGTCTCGATGCCGGCGATCGTCGCGAAGTCCTCGAGCATCTCGGTCGTGACGTCGTAGGCGTAGCCGGTGTGGTGCGCACCGCCGGCGAGAATCCACGCCTGGCAGGCGGTCTTGAAATCGGGGAGACATTCCCACACGGCGCGAGCGACGGGGAGCTTGGGCATCGCGGGAACTTTGACGGCTTTGACCTCGTTCACGAGCAGGCGGAAGCGGTTGCCGAGATCGATGAGCGAGGCGTTGAGCGCGGGACCGGTCGCCGCGTCGAAGACGAGGCGGATCGGGTCTTCCTTGCCGCCGATGCCGAGCGGATGAACTTCGACCTTCGGTTTGCCGGCCGCGATCGTCGGGCAGATCTCGAGCATGTGCGCGCCGAGCACCTGGTGACCCTTGGGCGAGAGGTGATACGTGTAATCCTCCATGAACGACACGCCGCCGAGCAGACCCGCGTTCATGACCTTCATGGCGCGGACGAGCGCGGATGTTTTCCAATCGCCTTCGCCGCCGAAACCGTAACCGGCTGCCATGAGGCGCTGCGTCGCCATGCCGGGAAGTTGGCGGAGGCCGTGCAGATCCTCGAAGGTGTCGGTGAAGCCCTTGTAACCGCCCTCAGCGAGAAACGCGCCGAGACCGAGTTCGAGTCGCGCGGAGTAGCGAATCTCGTCGTGACGCTTGCCGCCTTTTTTCAACGCGGGGACGACGCTGTAGGTTTTCTCGTAGCTTGCGCAGAGATCGGAGATGTCAGAGTCCGAGACGGCGTCGACCTTTGCGACGAGGTCGCCGATGCCGTGGGTGTTTACGGCAAAGCCGAACTTGAGCTCGCTGGCGACCTTGTCGCCTTCCGTGCCGGCGACCTGGCGCATGTTGTCGCCGAAACGCACGAACTTCGCGCCCTGCCAGTCGTGCCACGCGCGGGCGGCGCGTTGCCAGGCGGCGATGCGCTCGTGGACCTCGGGGTCGGACCAGTGGCCGACCACCACTTTGCGGCCAAGGCGCATGCGCGTGTGGATGAACCCGGCCTCGCGGTCGCCGTGGGCGGCCTGATTGAGGTTCATGAAGTCCATGTCGATCGACGACCACGGCAGGTCGCGATTGAACTGCGTGTGCAGATGGAGGAACGGCTTCTTGAGCTGGCTCAGTCCGCGAATCCACATCTTCGACGGCGAAAACGTGTGCATCCATAGCACGAGGCCGGCGCAGTTCGCGTCGTTGTTCGCGGCGAGCATCACGTTAGTGATCTCGTCGGGCGTGGTGAGGAGCGCCTTGAAAACCGTCTTGAGCGGAAGTTTTTTCGAGGTCGCCAGGGCGTCAGCGACTTTTTGGGCGTTGGCCGCGACTTCCTTGAGCGGGCCGGGGCCATAGAGGTGCTGCGAACCGCAGACGAACCAGATTTCGGGGGAGGCGAGAAGTTGCATAAACGGGGGAGGACTGTCGCGAGGGGGAAACTCAGGCAGCGGAAACCTTCTGCTTCAGGAGCAGCAGGTCCTTCATCACGGCGCTCAAATCGGCGGTCTTGTTCAGGCCGCCCAGGGAGTCGTGCAGTTGCCGGTAGAGACGATAAAGTTCGTTGTAGGTGGCTCGAGCAGCGGCACGCGGTTTGTAGGACACCTTTTTCAAGGACGTCATCTTGCGCTGGGCGGTCGGGAAATCCGGGTGCGCGCCTGCGAGCACGGCCGCGGACACGGCGGAGCCGAGCGCGCACGCTTGCGAGGAACCGGCGACGAGCATCGTGCAACCGGTCACGTCGGCGTAGATCTGCATGAGCAGAGGATTTTTTTCCGCGATGCCGCCGGCGCAAACCACCCGGTCGATCGGAACGCCATATTCGCGGATCCGCTCGATGATGGCGCGCGCCCCGAACGCCGTGGCCTCGATCAGGGCGCGGTAAATTTCGGCCTTGGTCGTGTGCAACGTGAGACCGGCGAGAAGGCCGGTGAGCATCGGGTCGACGAGAATCGTGCGGTTGCCGTTGTGCCAATCGAGCGCGAGCAGGCCGCTTTGGCCGGGCTTCAGCTTCGCCGCCTCGCGGCTGAATTGCGCGTGCAGAGCGCCATCGCCTTCGCAGACGTGCTCGACCCACCACTTGAAGATATCACCCACGGCGGACTGGCCGGCCTCGATGCCGTAGTAACCGGGAAGGATAGCGCCCTTGACGATGCCGCAGATGCCCGGGATGTCGGCGACGGTCTTTGAGGCCGAAACCACGCCGCAATCACAGGTGGAGGTGCCGATGACCTTGACCAGCGTGCCCTCGGTGACGCCGCAGCCGATCGCGCCGTAGTGCACGTCGAACTCGCCGATGGCAACCGGGATGCCGGTGCGCAGGCCGAGCCGCTTGGCCCACTCGGGAGACAATTGTCCCGCGGGCTCCGTGGCGTCATAGGCTTTTGGATACAGCCGATCCCGCAGGTCCGCGAGCTTCGGATCGAGCATCGCGAGGAACTCCTTGTCGGGCAGTCCGCCCCATTCGTCGCTGTAGAATGCTTTGTGGCCAGCCGGGCAAATGCCGGCCTTGACCTGGCGGGGATCGGTTACCCCGGCAAGGACGGAGGGGATCCAGTCGGCGAGCTCGACCCACGAATACGCGGCATTGAACACCGCGGGCGCCACGTTGAGGCAGTGCCAGAGTTTGGACCACCACCATTCGGAAGAGTAGGTATTGCCGCATTTCGCGAGGAAGTGCGGACGGTGCTTCGAGGCGATCTCGGTGATCTTAGCCGCCTCGCGCCAGCTCGTGTGATCCTTCCACAGCCAGCACTGAGCATGGGGGTTCTTCTGGAACTTCTTCTGCAGCGCGAGCGGGACATTCTTGGCGTCGACCGGAATCGGACTCGAACCGGTGGTGTCGACGCCGATGCCGATGATCTTGTCGGGGCTGAAGCCAGCCTGGCGCTTCGCGATCTTGATCGCTTCGCGCACGCTTTTCTCGAGGCCGAAGAGGTAGTCGCCCGGATGCTGGCGAGCGAGATGGTGATCGCGCGGATCGAGCAAAATGCCTTCCGCGCCGCTGGGGTAGGGAACGATCGCGGAGCCGAATTCGCGGCCGTCGCGACAACGAACAATGAGGGAACGCACGGAGTTCGTGCCGTAGTCGATGCCGAGGGTAAACATCGGCGGCAAGGTAACGGCTGCCCGGCCGAGGCGGTCAAAGCAGCCTACGCTTGACCGTCAAGTTCAAGGGCATTTCATACGGCAACGTCATGCCCCGACCGACCCTCAGCGATATCGCCCACGCGCTTGGGTATTCGAAGAACACCATCTCGCTCGCGCTGCGCGGCAGTCCGCAGTTGCCGGAGAGCACCCGTGAACGGATCCGGCAGGAAGCCGAGCGCATGGGATACCAGCCGAATCCCGTCGTCTCGCATCTCATGTCGCAACTGAGGGCTTCCCGCGTGCGCCGCCTGCAGGCGAAGCTCGCATTGGTGAACGCGAACCTCGATCGCGATGCGTTCCGCGATCACCCGACGATTCCCACGTATGTGGAAGGCTGCGAAGCCCGGGCTGCGCGGCTGGGCTACAGTTTCGACCGGTTCTGGCTGCATGACCCTACGCTCACGGCCGAGCGGCTCTTGCGGATCCTGTTCACACGCGGGATCAAGGGCATCATCGTCGTCGGGCTGATGGACACTAATCATCTGCCCGACCACATGCGTGCAGTGTGGGAGAAGCTGCCGTGTGTCGTCACGGGCGTGCGCACGCGCGATCCGGCGCTGCCATTTTGCTGCGTCGATCACCACAACCTCGCGCTGATGGCCTTCGAGCGCGCGCTGGCGCTGGGCTACCAACGTCCCGGGCTTGTGCTCGACGACGTGATCGACGCCTTGGTGGAGCGACGGTTCTCGGCGGGCTATTTTACCGCGCAGCGAACCCTGCCGCGCACCGCGCGCATTCCGCTTTTCAGCGACGTCGCCGCGGCACAGCGCGATCCGCGCATTTTCCGGAGATGGCTGACGCAGCACCGCCCTGACGTCGTCTTCACCCTCTACAACAATGTGCTCGGCTGGCTGGAAGCAGCGGGGCGTCGGGTGCCGGAGGACATCGGAGTGATCCAGCTCGAGTGGCGTTCGACGCGACCCGACGTCGCCGGGATGAACCAGCACAATCTCGTCACCGGAGAGGCGGCGGTGGACATGCTCGTCAGCCAGATCCACAACGGCGAGACCGGCGTGCCGGAGTTTCCGCGCGCGACCTTGATCGGCGCATCGTGGGTCGACGGGACCAGCGTGCGTATCCGGAAACCGGATGCAGAGCGCGGCGCCGGGCGGATCCGTGCCCGCGCCCGCGCGCGCGCGGCGTAGGTAAGCGCCGTGCGAAGGCTGCGGTCGGCGTGCGAGTCAGCCGCGCCGGCGGGAATGCCGCTACAGCACGCCTGCTTCGCGGAAACTATAGTAGCCGCGCCCGGTGGGATCGGCGGAGTCGCGCCCGACGATCACGTGGTCGAGGAAGTCGATATCGACTGTCCGCGCTGCCTCCCGCAGCTGACGCGTGAGTTGCACATCGGCGGCGCTGGGCGAGGGATCGCCGCTGGGGTGATTGTGCGCACAGATCACCGCAGTGGCGGATTCCCGGATCGCCTCGCGGAAAACTTCACGCGGGTGGGCGAGCGCGGCGGTGGCGGTGCCCGAGGAGACTTCGACCCGTTTCAGCAGGCGGTTTTTTCGATTCAGGCAGAGCACCCAGAATTTCTCGACCGACAGTCCGCGTGCCAGCGGCTGAAGGTGAGCGGCGACCAGGTCGGCGCGATTCAGCACGGGATTCTCCTGCGCCTGCTGCATGACGACCCGCTTGGCCACCTCCATGACCGCGATCAGTTGGAGTGACTTCACGTGACCGATCCCCTTGAGGCGTCGGTAGTCTTTTTCCGTCCAGCCGATGAGGCCCGCCAGTGAACCGGCCTCGCTGATCAACCGGGTGGCCAGGGTCATCACATCGTGACCTCGCGTGCCGCTTCGCAACAGCAGAGCCAGGAGTTCCGTATCGCTCAGGGCTCCTGGCCCGAGTTGTTCCAGCCGCTCCTGCGGTCGGTCACCAGCGGCCAACTGTTTCAGCCGGTTCGGCTGCGCGTAGTCGGCTGGATTCGACATGAGATTCTTTTGGACAGGATTCCGGCCGGTGCCAACGTTGGCTACTGTCATGAGTCCATTGCGCGTCGTCGTCTGGAGCGAGTATGTCCACGAGCACAAGAACGCCACCGTCGCGGGAATTTATACGCGCGGCATGCACGAGACCATCGCGGAGGGCATCCGTGAGTTGTTGCCGGAGGCTCAGGTGGGCACCGCGACGCTGGCGGAGCCGGAGCACGGGCTGTCCGAGGCTCGGCTGGCGCAGACGGATGTGCTGACTTGGTGGGGGCACGTGGCTCACGACCAGGTCGCGGACGAGGTCGTCGCTCGCGTGCAGAAGCGAGTGCTCGAGGGCATGGGGCTGATCGTGCTGCATTCGGGGCACTTTTCGAAGATCTTCAAACGCCTGATGGGCACGGCCTGCAATCTGACGTGGCGCGAGGCTGGCGAGCGCGAACGCCTGTGGGTGTGCAATCCCGGCCACCCGATCGCGCGCGGTATCGGGCATTGCTTCGAGCTGCCGCACGAGGAGATGTATGGAGAGCCGTTTGGCATCCCGACGCCGGAGGAGGAGGTATTTCTTTCGTGGTTCGAAGGCGGGGAGGTGTTTCGCAGCGGATGCTGCTGGCGGCGTGGCGCAGGTCGCATCTTCTACTTTCGCCCGGGGCACGAAACGTATCCAACTTACCATGACACGAACGTCCGACGCGTGATTGCCAATGCCGTCGAGTGGGCGCGCCCGCTGGGTTCGTGGGCCGATTTCACCGGCAAGGCAAAGGCGCCGCGCGAGCCGATTGGTCCGCGGCCAGCTTGAGTCCCGCCCCGCGGGAAATAAAAAGGCCGCTCACGAGGAGCGGCCCGTAGGCAAGAGAGGCGCGGACGTCGCGTCAGTAGTGCTTCACGTAGCCGTTGCGGCGGAGGCGCTCGAGCCAGGTTTCCTGGCTTTGGCGGGCCATCTGTTGCACCAGGATGCGCTCGATATCGTCGCGCACTTCGTCGATCGGCTGGATGCCGGCGTATTTTCGCTCCTGGGCGAAGAGGATGAAGCAGCCCTCCGGCAGCACGATCGGCTGGCTGATCTCACCGGGCTTCAAGTCGAACAGCGGATTGCTGAATTCGGCCTTGAGGTCGGAGCGTTTCTGCCAGCCCCAGTCGCCCCCACGGTTGCGGCGCGAGTCCTGGCTGAACTCTTTCGCGAGGGCCTCGAAGCTCTCGCCGTTGCGGAAGCGGCGCGTCACTTCGGCAGCGCGATCGAGGAGATCCTGATCGGACATGCCGGCGGCACGGGTGAACTGAATGAGGCGCAGGTGGACGCCGTCCTCCTGGTAGAAGCGGTCCTTGTTTTCGGTGTAGTAGGTCTCGATGCGCACCGGGCTCACGAGTGACTGCGACCGGCGCTGCTGTCCGCGCATGTATTGATAAATGATGTCCTCTTCCACCTCGCGACGATACTCGCGCAATGTCGTGCCGCGGGAGCGAAGGTAGGAAAGGAACTTCGAGCGATCGTTATCGAACTGCTCCGCCTGGATGTCCGAGATGCGGTTGTCCACGAAGCTCACGGGGATGTGCTTCTTCTCGTCCTTGCGGAATTCCTTCACGATGAGCACCCGGTCGATGAGGCTTTGGATCACCTCGTCCTGCAGCTGTTCGAGCTTCTCGTTGAACTCGCGCTCGTTTCGCGCCTCGCGCTGCAACTGGCCCACGAGGGGCGCGATTTCGCGGCGCACGTCGTCCACCGTGATGACCTTGTCTTCCGCGATGGCGGCGATGCCATTCGCAAACCGCAGATTCAAACCATCTTCGGTCTGGGCGAGGACAGCGGAACTCAGGGCAAGGAAAGCGAGGCAAAAACGACCGAACGTCATGGAGTGGGCAGGTTGTTCAGAAACGAGATGATTTCGCGCAACCGTAGGAGGGGCTTGGGGGCGGTCAACCTTGGAAACCGGGTGCCAACCTGCACCCAGTCATCGCGGCGTCCGCTGCTCCGCAAACACTTCAGGCGGCTGGACTCGGTTTCGACGGAGGCGATGTTTTTTTGTTCCGCCCGCACCCGGATCTCCGTGATGAGCAATAGAGCCCGCACCTCGTCGCCGAACTTTCCGAAACGGTCGCGCAAGTCGGCCTCGATTTGTTTAAGAGTCGCGAGCGAGTCGGCCATCGCGAGCTTGCGATAGAAATCAATGCGCAGGCGTGTCTCTGCGATGTAGCTCGAGGGGATGCGGGCCTGAATCTTCGCCACTTCGACGGCGGACTCGCCGAGCTCGGCGTCCTTCAGCGCTACATAACCATCCATGTGGCGACCACGGCTGGCAGCCTCGGCATCGGCCGCGCCTTCGCCCACGAAGACGAAATCGAGCTTCACGTTGGCGCGAATCGCCGCGGCGGTTTTCTCTCCCTTCAAGCGCGCCACGGATTGCCGCAATAACTGGCAGTAAAGCTCGAAGCCAACGCCGACGATGTGGCCGCTTTGTTCGGCGCCGAGCAGATTGCCCGCTCCCCGCAGTTCAAGATCGCGCATCGCGATGCGAAAACCCGCACCGAGCTGGTTGTGCTGGCGCATCGCGGTGAGACGTTGCCGCGCAACTTCGAGCAACCGCGTGTGCCGGTGCAGCAGCAGATACGCGTAGGCCTGATGCTTGAAACGACCGACGCGACCGCGGAGCTGGTAAAGTTGCGAGAGGCCGAAACGATCCGCGCCTTCGATGATGATCGTATTGCAGTTCGGAATATCGAGGCCGCTCTCGATGATCGTCGTGCAGACGAGCAGGTGATAACGTCCCGCCACGAACTCGGTCATCACGCGCTCGAGCTCCTGGGGCTCCATCTGCCCGTGACCGACGCCGATGGTCAGATCCGGCATCAACTCTCGCAGGTGCGCGGCCACGAGTTCGATCGTCTGCACGCGATTGTGCAGATAAAAAACCTGGCCGCCGCGCCGGATCTCGTGGCGCACGGCATCGACGACCACTTTGTCCTCGTAGGTTTTCACGATCGTCTGGATCGGGTGGCGATTGGTCGGCGCCGTTTCGATCACGCTCAAATCGCGCGCGCCGGTAAGCGCCATGTAGAGCGTGCGCGGAATCGGCGTCGCGCTCATCGAGAGCACGTCCACGGTTTCGCGCATACGCTTGAACGCTTCCTTGTGCTTCACGCCGAAACGCTGCTCCTCATCGATGACGACGAGCCCGAGCTCCTTGAACACCACGTCGCTCTGCAGCAGCCGGTGCGTGCCGATCAGGATGTCGACCTGACCGGCGGTGACGGCGGCGAGAATCTTCTTTTGGTCGGCGCGCGAACGAAAACGGCTCACCATCTCGACCGCGATCGGGTAGCCCGCCATGCGCTCGCGAAACGTGTTCAGATGTTGCTGCGCGAGCACGGTGGTTGGCACCAACACGGCGACCTGACGTCCGCCTTGCACGGCCTTGAACGCCGCGCGGATCGCGACCTCGGTTTTTCCGAAACCCACGTCGCCGCAGATCAAACGATCCATCGGCCGCGTGCGCTCCATATCGGCCTTCGTGTCCTCGATGGCTTTGAGTTGATCGCGCGTCTCCGTGTAGGGGAACGACGCCTCAAATTCCTTCTGCCACGTGTTGTCCTCGGGAAACGCAAGACCCGGCTGCGCCTCGCGCGCCGCGTGCAAACGCAGCAGTTCCGCCGCGAGATCGATCGTCGCCCGCTCTGCCGCTTGTCGCGCTTTTTCCCAGCGTCCAGAACCGATGCGCCCGAGCTGTGGCTTCGCTTTGCTCAAGCCGACGTAGCGGCTGATCAAATGCGATTCCTGCAGCGGCACGTGCAGCGTCACGTGGTCGTCGAATTCCAGCGAAATCACTTCGCGGATGCCCTGCGCTGTATCCAGTTTTGTGAGACCGCGGTAGAGCGCGATGCCGTGTTGCAGGTGCACGACGAAATCGCCTTCCACCAGCTCCGAGAAATCCAGCAGCTGATCGATCTGGGCGCGCTGCGCGATCGCGCGTTGATTAAGTGAGGGGCGCCGCTGCCGCTGCCGGCCGAAGACTTCGGTTTCGGTGACGACCACCAGCCCGGCTGGTTCGGAGGGAAGCGGGGCAGGGCGTTTCGTGCTGCGTCTCGATTCGCTGCTACGCCCCGCGATGGCCAGCCGTGCGCCTTCGCGAAAGGTCACCCGGAAACCCTCGTTCAGTGATCCGCGCAGAAACTGCGGCTGGATCGCTTTCAGCGGCGGATCTTCGTCGAGGATTTCGCGGATGCGCTGTTCTTCGCCTTCCTTCGAGGCGACCAGCAACACCGCGTAGCCATCGTTCTTCCACGCCGCGACCTGCACGAGGAAATTGCGTCGAGCCTCTTCCTCGACCTGCAAGCGCTCCTGCGCGACGAGCGCGTCGTCGGGATAGCGGCGATGGTGCACGAGACTCTCGCTGTCCCATGTCGCCTCATCCGTCGGCGTGTCGAAAATCCCGCTCGCCTCATCGAGATCGCTCACGCCATACGCCGCAGCGCACTTACGCAGCAGCGGCGTGAGCCCATCGGAGCCTTCGTGGGCAAACGCGCTGAATTCCTCCTCCAACGCTGCGGGTTCCACGAAGACAAGGCGCGCCGACGGGTTCAGGTAATCCGCGATCCCCGTTTTTGACGAATCGAGGGCGACACGCGGCGTGGCCGAGATCGAGATTTCCTGCACCTCGGCGCCGGAGCGTTGCGTGACGGGATCGAACTCGCGGATGGATTCGATTTCGTCGCCGAAGAAATCCAGTCGATACGGCTGATTCGCCGTCACCGGATACACATCGATGATGCCACCGCGAATCGCATAATGTCCCGGCGCTTCGCACACGGCCTCGGAGTCGTAATCGAGCGCCTGCAGTTGCTCGAGCAGGCCTTGAAAGGATTGAGTTTGTCCCCGTTTCAACGCGAGCTCGCGCGTGGCGAATTCCTCGAGCGCGGGCACGGGCTGCAACAACGCGGCCGGTGTCGTCACCACCACGAGCGTGTCCGGTGTGGAACTCATCCCGCGCGTGGCACGCAGGCGCGAGAGCACGGTCAGGCGATCACTCGACGCCGCGAACGCCTCGCGCATGTCGCGGGTGTCGGGCATCGATTCAGGAAACACGAGCACCGAAAGCGGACGCGGCGCGGCGGCTGCGCGATGGAAAAACGCGATGTCGTCGGCGATATGCTCCGCCTGTTTCAGGTCTTCGACGACCACGAGCCAGACCGGCGCCTCATGGGTGCGCGTGAGTTCGCTGATGACCGCGCCCCGGGCCGGGGGGCAGACGCCAGTGAGCTTGTGTCGCGAAATCGCAGCCGGTTCGGACATGGAAAGCCGTCAATTGGAAGCGAGGAGCCGCCCGAGCGCAACTGCTGCCACGACCAGCTTCGTTTCGTCGCGGAGTAGGGTGCGCACGGCTTTCGCTGACCGAGGGAAGAGGACCGCGGCCGATGTCGCGAGAGACCATTCTTCGGTAGCATCCGGGCCCGTTGCCCCGCTCTATGAACACCTCGGTTGTCCGCAGCATCCAGCTGTCGGCCGCGTTTGGCGCGAGCCTGTTGGGAATCGTTTCATCCTCGGCCCAATCATTCGCCGATCTCACGCCGCACATGTCGGAGTCCTGGGCGTTGGTCTTGTGAATGATGAGCCGATTGTGCTCGGCCGAACGTCCAACAATGGCTGGAAAACCATTCAGGGGACGCCAAGTGGCGGCGCTCGGACGCTCGATATACCAGTTCGGGAGAAGCATTCGTTTGGACCGCACAGTCAGGCATGAAAAGCCTGCGCGGTATATTCACCGACGAGTTCGGTGTGGGTGGAGCAAATGCCGGCTGGATGTTGAGCTATGTCGAGGGAGTCTCTCAGGACGGACGCTACGTCATCGGCCAAGCGCAGGATGAGTTCGGTTGCCGCCGCTCGTGGCTGGCTGATCTCGGGCCGAACTTCTTCATCACACCTATTCCTGAGCCTTCTACGTATGGGCTGATCGGTGCGACCGCACTGATCGCGCTCGTGGGCTTCCGCCGGAAGCGTGCACGGCGACCGGGAGCGTGAGTCGAGCCATTGTCCGCACCGCGTCGGGACCGAGTGCGCGCCGGGTCGTGCCACGGTGAGGACACGGTCGCGACAAGGCGCGGCTTGAGTCGGGAC
>JAEYQF010000155.1 GCA_023410155.1 Verrucomicrobiota bacterium
CCCCGGGGCCCCCCCGGGGGGGGGGGCGGGGGGGCCACGGTCTCACGCTTGCCACGTTTGCGATCAACGAAAGCGAAGTCAGGGAGTGGATCCTCGACGGCCGCCCCGCGCGTTTGAAGGACGTGGATCTGGACCTGGGTCGCACGCCCTTGATGCCGATGCCCGCCTATCGCGGGAAGATCTCGGACTCCGAGATGGAGGATCTGATGGCGTATTTGCGGGCGGCCTCCGCGTTCGATATGAACATCACCGCGATCGCCTACGAAGGCATGCAGGAGGCGGAGGCGCTCGGGTGCTTCGGTTGTCATGGGCCCGGTGGCATCGGCGGTGCGCCCAATCCCGGCAGTTTCAAAGGCCACATCCCCGCATGGGACGGTGACGAGTATCCTGAACTCGTGCAAAACGACGCCGAGCTGCGCGAGTGGATCCTCGACGGCCGCCCCACGCGCCTGTGGGAGAATCCCGCGGCACGTTTCTTCCTCGAACGGCAGCAGGTCCAGATGCCGGGCTACCGCGCCGTGATGTCGGACGATCAGTTGATCAAGATCATGGCCTACATCCAATGGCGACGCACGCCCCGTGCCGCCGCCGAGCGCCACGATCCGCCCGCGCCGAAGTTCCCGCCCGAGACGGGACGGCCCGCGACTCCCGCGTATCGATCTCCTCAATACATCGGTCTCTCCCCCGACGGCCACCACGCGGCGGTGGTCAACTACACCGGCAATGTCGTCTCGCTGCTCGAGGTGGGGACGCGGCGCATCGTCGCGGAAATCCCCGTGGGCGAGCGCCCGGTGCAGGCTCGCTTCTCGCCGGACGGCCGCTGGCTCTACGTGAGTTGCACCTGGGCCGGCGAAATCGACGTGATCGATCTCGCGCAACGCCGGGTCGTGCGTTCGTTCACCGCTGGACACGAGCCCTGTGGACTCAGCATCTCTGCGGATGGAAAGCGGCTGTATGTCACCAATGTCGTCTCGAGCACCGTCACCGTGCTCGACACCACGACCGGTCGCATCCTGTCCGACACCGAAGTCGGCAGCCAGCCGCGTTTCGCCGCGCTCACGCCGGACGGCTCACGTCTGCTGGTCTCAAACGGATTGTCGCCCTGGGTCAGCGTGCTGGGCGCCGAGAGCGGGCGTGAGCTCGCCCGCTATGACATGGGCCGCGCCTCGATGCTGCGGGAAATCGCGTGCAGTCCGGACGGCCGGTGGGCGTTCCTCGCCAATCTCGTTTCGCACAATGAGGTGCCCACGGTTCAGATGGAGCGCGGCTGGATCAATTCGAATGGCTTTTCGATTCTCGATCTCGCGCAGCCCGGCCGGCGCGTGACGTTGCTTCTCGACCAACTCGTCTCCGGCGCGACCAACCCGAGCGGACTCACGTTGTCGAGCGACGGGCGCCATCTCTACGTCTCCCTCGCGGGTATTCACGAAGTCGCGATCGTGGATCTGCCGGCCGCTCTCGCGCTCGCGGAGAAAACCCGCACGGCGCGCGAGATTCAGTTGCTCGAGGAAGATGTCGAGATCCTGCAGCGCGAGGGTATCGCCCGCCGTCTGCCCGCTGGCGGACTCGGGCCGCGTTCGATCGCGCTGAGCGAAGCGACGGGCGAGCTGTGGGTCGCGAACTACTTCAGTGACAATGTGACCGTGCTCGACGCCGCGACAGGCGAGCTCCGCGCCACGATCCCGCTCGGGCCGGTGCAGGAGATGACCGAGTGGCGCAAAGGCGAGCTCATGGCCAACGACGGCCGCATCACGTATCAAAACTGGATCAGTTGCGCGAGCTGCCACCAGGAAGACACCACGAGCGATGGCCTCAACTGGGACCTGGCCAACGATGGTCTCGGCAACGCGAAGAACAATAAATCGCTCCAGGACGCGCACGATACTCCGCCGGCGATGTGGAGCGGCGTGCGCGCGAACCTCATGGACGGCGTGGGCGCGGGCCAGCGCTTCCAGGGCTTTGTGCCGATGGATCATGTGCAGGGTCCGATCACCGAGTATCTCGCGCACCCGGACCGGGCTCCCAGCCCGTATCGAAACGGCGATCAGCAGGCCATCGCGCGTGGTCGCGAGCTCTTCACGATGGCGGGCTGCGATACCTGTCACCCCGGGCCGACGTATTCCGACTGCAAGCCGCACGACCTGGGTTTCGGCGAACCCAACGATTTCCGTCGACGTTTCGACACTCCCTCGCTGCGCAGCGTTTATCGCACCGCGCCGTATCTGCACGACGGACGCGCGGCCACGCTGCACGAGCTCTTCCTCGAGCACAATCCGCGCGACCTCCACGGCCGCACGAAGGGATTCACCAGCCAGCAGCTCGACGACCTGGTCGCCTACGTGAGGACTCTCTGATGAAGCTGATCCGCCCCATTTTCGCCGTCGCGATCGCCACCCAGCTGCCCTTGAGCGCAGCAGTGCCCGAAGCGGAGAACGTGTATCCGGCGGGCGGCATGCACCGACCTTACGGACTGCTTTCGCCGGAGCTGGCGCAGGTCGTGGCCGAGGCGGACCGCGGTAACCCTCCGTCGCGTTTCGGCAAACTCATGAGCCGGCACTGGGCCTATGGCGCCACGTGGACGCGTGAGAACCTGCGCCCCGTGCCGAATCCGCATCCGGCGCCGGAACCGCAGCCGCGCCGCGATCATCCTTTCGATGTGGCCGTGAGTGGCGACGGCACGAAGGCCTATGTGAGCCTCACCGGTTCCGAGATGCGGCCCGGTCACGAGGTCGCTGTTTACGACGTGGCAGGGGAGCGGCTCGTGAATCGCATTTCCCTCAAAGTCCCCGGCCAGCGCGGCGAGCCCGGACGCTCCCCGATGCGGCTGCACCTGCACCCGAACGGGCGCCATCTTTTCGTGGGGAATCGCTACTCGAATTTCCTGAGTGTGATCGACACGCGGAAGGACGAGGTCGTGCTGGAGGTGCCGCTCGATTTCTACGCGCAAGGCATGGCGTTCTCGGCCGACGGGCGCGTCGGCTATGTCGCCAATCGCTACCTGGACGAGGTGCTCGTCCTCGACATCGATCCGAGCCCCGATCGCTTCAGCGTGAAGATGCGGGAGATCGGCGGGCTCGATGACCGGGCGTTCTTCGCGCCAAACGGCATCGGTCGCGTTCTCCAGCAAAGCTGCGGCACCACCGCATGCCATGATGTGAAGCGCGGCGGCTTCGTCGCTGGCGCCGACCTGCGGGAGAGTTTCATCTCCGTGCTCGATCATGTGGTCCCGGGCAGTGCGGCGCAGAGTCGTCTCTTGCGCGCCGTCACCCGCACGCGCGACGGCGGCTACGCGGACTCGATGCCGCTTTATCAGAGCCATGCGAACAAGACCGTAGTCTTCGGCGACGCGCCGCGCGATCCGCGTTACCAAGCCATCGCGCGCTGGATCGATTCCACCCAGATCGGGCCGGGCATCGACATCGGCAATCCCCGCAGCAAACCCAGTCTCGTCGCGCTGAGTTCGGATGGCCGTCACATGATTGTCGGCAACACCGGCACGCAGGACATATCGATCGTCGACACACGCCTGAACCAGGAGGTGGGCGCGATCTACATCCAGAACGTCACGAACGAGCTGCGGATCCTGCGCTCGCCGAAAACCGGCGACGACTGGCTCTTTGTTTCCACCATGGGAGTCGGTTTTGGCACCGCCAAGGAGCACGACCCTTGGGGCGGCGAGACCTGGGACCGGACCAATTCCGCCGCGCAGTTTACCGTCTGGCGCGATCCCGACACGGCCGCGGTTTTTCCGAAGGAAGAGCAGGAGATTCTTGGGCCGTTCGAGGCGACCGATGGCACCGCCGGGTTCAAGTTTCGCGACATTCAAAACGACTACGTCCTGATCAACGTCAGCCGTCTCCAAATTCCCGATACACCGCCGAAGGACGGCTTGAAGTATCTGCTCAAGGCCAACCGTTACGAAGCGCATCGGGACTGGGTGCGCTATACGTCGGACACGGCCGAGGCGATGTCGCCGGACACGAAGGGCGACATCCCGCCCGATCTGATGCGCGTGGTGGGAGCGATGCCCGATAAGGCCGTGGTCGTGGGCGATCGCATTTTCGTCGTGATGCAGGGCTCTGGCGAAGTGCAGGAGCTGCTGGTCGATCTGGATGCTGCGGAGCCGAGCGACCGACTCGTCCCCGTGCGTAATTACCGAACAGGCGCCCAGCCCTTCGGGATCGCCGCAGGTGTCGCCGGCACCGTCTCGGACGGCCTGCTCTTTGTCGCCAATTTCTACGGCAGTTCGCTCTCGGTGATCGACCGGCGCAATGGCGAGATGCGGGAGTTTCCTACCGACCCCGCGCTCTACAAGCTGCCTCTCGGCGTCACGAGTGCGGAGCGTGGTGAGTTTCTCGTGCACACCTCGGCTTTCACCAGTGACAACGACCAGTCCTGTGTGAGCTGCCATTATCGCGAGTTAAACGACGGTCGGGGCTGGGGCGTGAGCCAGATCCAGGGTCAGGAGTATCTCACGGGGCAGACGAAGGTCGGGAATCTCGTCGAAGGCACCACGATGCTGCCACCCCAGCAGAAGAGTTTGTGGGGCATCCAGCCGTTCTTCCTGGAGGGCTCGCTCACGGTTTACGACCCTCGTTCGATGTTGATGGAGCATTGCCCGGCGGATGATTTCAAGGACCTCACCGGCCAGGGAGACTATCGCCACATCGAGGCGCACGCACCGGTCCTCGCGGTGCAGGACATCCAGTCGAAGACGACCTCCTCCGCGGACAACGAAGCCTATCTCGAAGAGCGCCGTTCGGAGTTCTTCCGCCGCCAGTCGCTGAAATATTTCGGCAAAAGTTTCGTGCTGCGCGATTTTCAGCGCTTCGTCGGCGAGTGGCAGGCGCACGAGCCGCGGCTCTTTCCCAATCCCTACGATCAGGACGCCGCCTCGATCAATCGTGGCCGCGCGCTCTTCAACCATCCGCAGCTCGGCTGCGTCTCGTGCCATCCCGCACCGCACTTTGCGAAGAAAGACTTCGTCAACAACCCGCGCCATGTCCTGCCGCCGCAGGTGCCGCTGAGCGTGCGAGACACGGGGTTCACGCTTATCAGCATGCACCGGCTCGACTATCTCGCGGGGATTCGCCGCGACCTCGAGCCCTGGGACATCGGCCGGGCCGAGACGCCGGGCCAGAACCAGCACATCACGCCGCTCCAGCTCCGCGGCGCGTGGGATCGACCACCGCTGTTCCTGCACAATGCCATGGCGCGTTCGTTGCGCGAAGTCGTCGCCGCGCCAGGGGTGCAGGCGCTGCGCTGGTTCCGCTATGAACCGCTGTTCGGCGGATCGCCGGAGCGACCCGGCCGCCGCGAAGTAGGCTTCAACGAAACCTACATGATCCTCAAGGCCACCGAAGCCGCCAAGGTCCACCTGAAGACCGGCGGCCGCATCGCCAGCGATGCCCACGGCGGAACCTCCCAACTCACGTCCCAGCAGATCGACGACCTCGTCAACTACCTGGAGAGCATCGAATGAAACGCCTGCTTCGTCTCCATGTCCTCTCGGGGTGCCTGCTGAGTATCAGCGCCAGTCTGGCTGCGTCCGCGGCGGAGTCCGCGCCTGCGCGCGAGATTCGGCACGTCAAAGACGGGGCCTTGATGATGGTGATCCCCACGCTGCGTTTCCAGATGGGAACGGACGAACATCATCCCGATTTGCCGCCGAATTCACTGGTGCCCGGCAAACTGAAGCCCACGGACATCAAGTTCGCCCGCGCGTGGCGCGAGTGGGCCCTGGCCGACGAACGCCCGGTGCACGAGGTGCGGCTCAAGTCCTTTGCCATCGATCGTTACGAGGTAACCAACGCCCAATATCGTCACTTCCTCGCGGATGTGGCGGAACTGGGCGACGAGCGTTTCCGCCATCCCGACCAGCCAAAAGGCAAGGACCACACGCCTCGCTACTGGAAGAACTTCAACCCGCTGCTCGCTGATCCGCAGTATGCGCAGCTCGCGCAGTTCAACGCGAAGACCTTTATGGCCGACGACAAGCCGGTGGTCGGCGTGGATTGGTGGGATGCTTACGCCTATGCCAAATGGGCGGGCAAGCGTCTCCCCACCGAAGCTGAGTGGGAGCTCGCCGCCCGCGGCACGGAAGGCCGCCGGTGGCCTTGGGGCGACGAGTGGCAATGGGGACTGTGCAATATCGTCGGTGAAAAATCCGGCGCCGACGTGCGCGTGCAGGGAAAGGAAAAGGACGGCTACATCTACGCCGCGCCGGTCGGCACGTTCCCGGAGGGACGCAGCCCCTTCGGCTGCGACGACATGGCGGGCAACGTCGCCGAGTGGGTGGCCGATTGGTATTCGCCCGATGCCTACGCCACCCATGGGCGCGACAATCCCACCGGCCCCGCGTCAGGCACCGAACGCGTAGTGCGCGGGGGCAGTTCGCAAAATTATCCCAGCAAGACCCGCGGCGCCGCGCGCGCGTCGCGCGAGCCGGACTTCCGCACCTTCACCCTTGGTTTCCGCTGTGCAAAAGATCTCTGACGCCTCCCTCGCTTTGACGCGCTTCCTCCTCGGTTCAGTGGTGGCGCTGGGCCTCGCTGCTTCCGCGCCGGCGGCCAGCACGATCACGCCTCCGCCCGGCATGGTCTATGTGCCGCCTGGCGAGTTCATGATGGGGAGCGACGACGGGAACTTCGACGAACGCCCGGCGCATCGTGTCCGCCTCTCGGCCTATTTCATCGACGTGCACGAGGTCACGATCGAGGAATTTAACCACTACGTGCGCACGACCGATCGCTTCGATGACATCGAAGGCCCGTGGTTTCGCATCTCCACCGAGGCCTGCGTGGAATTGCTCGATCGTTACGAACGTCGTTACGGCGTGATCTATGCCAACTTCCGCCCGGCCACCCCGACGGACAAGACCGCCGCGGAACGCCTCACCCTGGATGCCCTGCATTGGCGAGCGGCGGTGGCGGCGTTGAGGGTCCTGCTCGGCCCGGACCGCGCGCTGGCGGACCGCCCGGCCGCAGAGCTCGCCACGGCCGATGTAGTGAAACAACGGATACGGCACGAAGCCCGGCTGCCGGTGACATTTGTCACCTGGCGCGACGCGGCGGCCTTTGCGAAATGGGCGGGCAAACGCCTGCCGACCGAAGCGGAGTGGGAGAAGGCGGCGCGCGGTCCTGACAGCCTCGTCTATCCCTGGGGTAATGCGTGGCTGCCGGAGCGCGCGCGTGCGAATCTCGCCTTTGACGCCGGTCCGACGCACGTCGGCCAGTTCCCCGCGGGAGCCAGTCCGTATGGCTGCCTCGATATGGCGGGCAACGTCTGGGAATGGTGCGAGGATTGGTTCGGCGAATTCTACTACGCCCAGTGTGGCAACCCCTGCATCGATCCGAAAGGACCGAAAGGATTGCCCAACGGGGAACTGCCGGCGCAGGACCCCAACGCGAATTACATGGGCAACGCCGCGAAGCAGGGCCGCGAAACCGACACGCGCAAAATCGTGCGCGGCGGCTGCTGGGCCGCAGGCGAAGGCATGATTGGCCAAGCCGAGTTCAACAATCGCGGGGCGCGCCGCATGTGGTCCAATCCCAACTATTGGTCCGAGGACACGGGCTTCCGCTGCGCGAAGGATGCGCCCTCGGCCGACCCCCTCCCGCTGATGCGATGAACACGTCTCCCTCACGCTTCCGTTCCTGGTTTCTCCTCGTGGCCCTGCTGCTCGTCCCCTTGGCCGGCTGTGGCAACTCTGCCCAGAAGGAAGCATTTGCGCGCGCCACCCAGCTCGAGGAACAGACGCCGCTCGACCGCAGCGCGGTCGTGCTCGCCGAGTATCGGCGCGCGATTCAGATCGATCCCGCTTCGTCACTCGCGCGACGCGCGCGTCAGCGCATGGAAGCGCTCGAGGCCCGCGTGAAGGCGGAGGAGACCCACAAAGAGATTTTTCAAGAACACGGCGTCGACTGACGCGAGCGTCTTGCCCCCAACCCAACACCAAGCCCCATGAAATTGATCCAGGAAATCCGCCGGAACTGCCGGCTCGAGCTGCGTGCCTCCGAGCGCGAGAGCTTCATCGAGTATCACCTCACCGCCACCTTGTCCGACTGCAACGACACCGCGTTGGCCGCCCTCGAACTTTTTCAGAAGGTCGCCGACGCGTTACTGCAGCATCGCATCCAGCCGGTTCAGGAAAAGCTCTACGGTCTCGTGGTGGTGAAGGAGATGGTGATGGAAAAGCGCGACCAGGTTCTGCGTCAGCGCGGGCTGGATCGCACGATGCCCGTGACGTGGATCGAAGGGATTCCGATGGACGACTCCGATTTCGTCGGCGTGCAGATTTGGGGCATCGCGCCGCGCGATGGAGAGGTCTGCGTGAAGACCGTGGAGAATCCCGTGACCGGGCGCGCCCGCCTGTGGGAGGGTCGCGGCTTCTCGATGCTGCATCTGCCGGCCGTGCGCGGCACGCTCGATGACGGCACGCTCGCCGCGGGTCGGCCGGCGCAGGCCGCGCAGATGTTTTCCAACGTGGGCCGCGGGCTGGCCGCGCACGGTTTCAGCTATCCGGAGGTTGGCCGCACATGGATCTACGTCGCCGAACTGCTCCAGTGGTATGTCGAGATGAATGGCATCCGCACCGCGCATTACCGGCCGGCGGGGCTCGGTGTGCCGGGCGGCGTGGCGTTTCCGGCGAGCACGGGAATCATGGGCCGCAATGGCGACGAAGCCTGCATCATGGACGTGCTCGCGGTGAAACCGACGAAGCCCGGCGCCATCGCGATCACGCCGATCAACCAGAGCGTGAAACAGCACTCGTCGTTCAACTACGGCTCGTCGTTTTCGCGCGCCATGAGCTTCGAGATCGAAGGGCGCCGCACGGTGCACGTGTCGGGCACGGCGAGCATCAACACCGCCGGAGCGAGCACGCACATCGGCGACACAGAGCATCAGTGTCTCGAAACGCTGCTTAGCATCTCGGCGGTGCTCGCGGAGCAGGGCGGCTCGCTCGCGAACATCACCTCGGCGACGTTGTTCTGCAAAACGCGCGAAGCCTACGAGGCGTGGGAGCAGACCACGCGGCTGCTGAATCTTTCGTTCATCCCGAAAGTGGTCGTGCTCGCCGATGTCTGTCGCGACGACCTGCTCGTCGAGATGGAAGCCGTCGCGGTGATCTAGCGCCGGCGGTTCGATCTGCGGATCTCAGGTGGAGCCCGCAGTCCCCGGCGGGCTTCTTTTTGTTCACGCGGCGCCGGCAACCTCGAACCTGCTGTCCCGACTCGGGACTGGTTGCGGACGCGGTCGCGCCATGGTGCGGGTCGGCTCATGCCAGAGTGCGGACCGAGTCGCGCCAAAGTCCGGACACGGTCGCGACACGGTGCGGATCGGGTCGCGGCGAGGTGCGCTTCGACTCGCGCGACAGAACGAAAAAG
>JAEYQF010000196.1 GCA_023410155.1 Verrucomicrobiota bacterium
CAGATGGAGCGCGCGACGAGCTCTTTGCCGGTGCCGCTCTCGCCAGTGATCATCACGGTCACATCGCTGGCGGTGACCTGTCCTATGACTTTGAATACATCCTGCATCACCGGCGAGCTGCCGACGATGCCTTCGCGATAGTCATCGACGTTGATGGTTGGTTTGTAATCGCTGACGGCGTGGAGATCGGCGCGGGTTTTCAGCGCGGTTTCGGCAAGCGCGAGCACCTTCTGCGGATCGAAGGGCTTCATCATGTAATCGAATGCGCCGTATTTCATCGCCTCGATGGCGGTCTGCGCGGTGCCGAATGCCGTCATGAGGATGACGAGCTGTCGCGGATTGGCGGAGCGGATGAGTTGGAGGGCCTCGATGCCGCCCATGCCGCTCATGCGCACGTCAAGGAGCACGAGGTCGGGCGCGGGGCCTTTCTTGACCATCGCGACGCCTTGCTCCCCGCTCGCCGCCTCGGAGATTTGGTAGCCGCGCGTGGAAAGCACGCGGGTGAGCGAATAGCGAATCTCGGCATCGTCATCGATGACGAGGATCGTGGGTTTGGCGGGTTCGGACATGCGCTCTCAGCGAAACGGAGCGCCGGGCGGTTGTAAATAGCGCGGGCGGCGGCCTGGAGGCGGATTGCGGCTGGCGCTTTTGCCGCGGCGACGTTGATTGGGGCGCCATGCGTAGCTGGTCCATCCCTCTTTTCCATATCCGCGGCATCCAACTCGCGTTGCACGGGAGTTTTCTCCTGCTCCTCGCGTATGTGGCCTGGATGGGCTGGGGCGAAGGGGGCGCGCCTGGATTGTGGTGGAACTCGCTGACGTTGATCGGATTTTTCACCTGCGTGGTCCTGCATGAGCTCGGACATTCGCTGACGGCTCGGCGCTACGGCGTGCATGTGCGCCGGATCCTGTTGATGCCGATCGGCGGGATGGCCGAGTTCGACTCGATCCCGCGGCGTCCCTCGCATGAGCTCGTCATCACGATCGCAGGTCCCGCGGTGAATTTCGTGATCGCGGGATTGCTGTGGTTCGTGCTGCCGCGGGGCGAGGTGCTGCTGCACTCGTTCCAAGGATTCTTGCTTCAGCTTTTCTTCGCCAACCTGGTGATGGGGGTGTTCAACCTCCTGCCGGCGTTTCCGATGGACGGCGGGCGTATTCTGCGGGCTGCGTTGGCCACCCGCCTTCCCTATCTTCGGGCCACGCGAATCGCTGCGAATGTGGGCAAACTGTTTTGCGTCACGGGAGCGGCGGTGGCGGTGCTGGGACATCATGTCGGCATCGGCTGGTTCGAGGAACCAGCGTGGCTGCTCGCGGCGTTGTTTGCCTTTATCTTTTTTGCGGGCGAGGCGGAGTATCGGAGCGTGCTGCGTCGCGAGCGGGACGAGGCCCACTGGCGGGAAATGCTTACGCGGCACGTGATGGCCGCGCCGGTGGCGCCTGTGTTGCCGCCTTTGCTCCCGCGCAATGAGCCCAACGCGCGCGAGGATGCTTCGCCTGCGGACGGATGAATTTGCGGCCATAAGCTGCCGAACGTCGGCAGGTTCGTGCGCCGCGCGGTGGAGGAGCCGACAAACGGCTTGTGCGGTCCGGAGCCGGTGGGTAGTGGAAAACCCCCAGCATGCAAACGTTCGCCGAGATCTACTGCGCACGCCATCCCCGGACGCGGGAGAAGTGCTCGGACGAGGTCCTCCGGCGAACACTTTACCCTCACGCGAGATGGTTCGCGGCATTGATCATGCGGGTTTCGCCAAACTTCTTTGCCGCCGACCGCCGGTTTGTAGATCTCGCCCTCGGCTCGCGGACGATGAAGGATATCCGCCTGGCCAGCCGGGAATACTTCTACGATTCCGGCAACTCGGGCTGGCTGCGGCAGCGGCTCAACCTGCGGGTGTCCGGTCAGCGCATGAAGCGGCTCGCGGCGGATTATCTGCCGGAGGGGGCCTACGCTTACATGCCCGGGACGACGCATCCGGCGTCTCGTTGAAAGGATCTTGCTGCTTCGGACTGCGTCCGAACGAACCTATCGGAGTCCCGATGGTCTATCGGGGTGCAGATTAGCTTACCCCTACATGCAGTCCTTCCGAGAGGTATATTGTGCCCGTCGGCGGTGCGATCGCCGGGAGTTTGAGCGGCGGATCTTCTGGCGCACGCTTCCCTGGCATGCGCGTTTGCTCGCGCCTCTTTTTCTCCTCGGGTCGCG
Organism: Verrucomicrobiota bacterium; assembly: GCA_023410155.1. Lineage (GTDB taxonomy): Bacteria > Verrucomicrobiota > Verrucomicrobiia > Opitutales > Opitutaceae > Opitutus. The sequence continues at coordinate 2,200 of JAEYQF010000196.1, forward strand.
CGACCATTTCCTTCCCGATCGGGGCCTCATCGCGTCGGCGGCAGAGGCGAAATCAATGGCGGCAATCCGTTCCCAGTTGCGCGATTTTTACTGGCAGTCAAACGGTTCCAGCTGGTGGCACCGGGCGGCTCGGGTGCGGATTTCCGCGCACCGGTTTGAACAGCTCGCGCTGCGCTATCTCCCGGAGTTGCCGCCCGATCAGGAAGAGCTCGTCGTCGCCGACGCGATGATTCCCGACGCGGGCACCGCCCCGACCAAGCTGGACGAAGAGTCCCGGCAACGGGAGTTGAGCGATCGGCGGCGTGAACTGGAGCACTGGGAAGCCGCGCTTCGCAATCGTGAGCTCGACCTGCGAGCCAAGGCGCACGAATTGACGCAACGTGAAACCCGGGCAGACCGGGAGCGAGTGGCCCTCCGCGAACGCGAACGTGCGTTGGCCGAGGGCTTCGCACAGCTCGAGCGGGAGCGACACGAGCTCGCGCTGAGTGCCAACCGGCTCCTTCGCGCCTGACGCGCGACGCGTCGCTCGCAGCCTCCGGCGGCAACTCAGTTGCGGCAGAGGCAGGAAACGCGCAGCGAATGTTCGCCTGCGACATTGAGCCCAGGAGCAGCTCACGCTGGAGTGAGGGCGCTCCTTCCAATGAACTCTCCCCTGCTCCTTGCGACCGGTGTTGCGACGCCGATTCCGCTTTGGCTCACCGCCCCATTCGGCCTGCTGCTCCTGCTCATCGCGGTGATGCCGCTCACCGGCGCCCGGGCGAAGCATCTATGGGAGCACTACTACCCCCACGCCGCGATTGGCCTCGGGCTGCTCGTAATCGGCTATTACCTCCTGCGGATCCCGCAGGGAGGCGCGATTGTTCACCACACGCTCGCAGAGTATTTCTCCTTCATCAGCCTGATCGGTTCCCTGTTTGTAGTGGCCGGGGGGATACACATTCGGGTGCGGGACGAGGCTACCCCGCTCGCCAATGTCACGTTCCTCGCGATCGGCGCCGTGCTCGCAAACTTTATCGGCACCACCGGTGCGTCGATGGTGCTGATCCGGCCGTGGATCCGGATGAACAAGATCCGCATCAGTCCGTATCACGTCGTTTTTTTCATTTTCATCGTCTCAAATGTCGGAGGCGCGCTCACGCCGATCGGCGATCCGCCCCTGTTTCTCGGTTTCTTGCGCGGCGTGCCGTTCTTCTGGCTGTTGGGTCATGCGGTCCCGCAATGGCTCTTCACCGTCGGCGCACTGCTCGCGATCTTCTACGGGTTTGACCGTCGCAGCTACCGGCACGCGCCGGCGAAAATCCAAGCCGACATCGACCGGCCCTCCGAAGGCGTGAAATTGGACGGCAAGCTGAACCTCTTTTTCCTCGCCGTGGTAATCGGCGCCGTGTTCCTGCCGGAGCACTTTTTCATCCGGGAGATCGCGATGCTCAGCGCTGCGGCGGCTTCGTATCTCGTGACCTCGAAACAGGTGCACGAGCAGAACCAGTTTTCCTTCGGACCGATCAAGGAAGTGGCCTTTCTCTTCGCGGGTATTTTCGCGACGATGATGCCGGCGCTCGGCTACATCGACCAGCACGGTGAGCGCTTCGGGGTGAAGCTGCCTCAGCAATACTATCTTGCGACCGGCTCGCTCTCTGCGGTGCTCGACAACGCTCCGACCTATGCGACTTTCCTCCGCCTTGCGGAGACAACCGCGGTCGCCGAACATCCGGCGGACTTCGCCGGACTGGCGACTGAGCCGGAGATCGTGCGCGCCATGCTCGACAAACCCGATTATGCGCGGCTCGTGGTCGCCGTGAGCCTCGGCGCCGTCTTTTTCGGCGCGATGACCTACATCGGCAACGGTCCCAATTTCATGGTGAAGTCCATCGCAGACAGCACCGGCTGTCACACCCCGACGTTCTTCGGTTACCTGGTGAAATTCAGCCTCCCCATTCTCCTGCCGATTCTCCTGCTCGGCATGGGGCTGTTCATCTAACGCGGCAGCGTCACTCCTCGTTGTTCGCCACCCACTCTCGACGCGCGGCTTTCGCGGCCGCGCGTTTCTCACGCCGCTTCCGCTGCCACGGCGGCTCCGCTTCCTGTCCGGCCATGATGCATCCGAGGGGCTCGATTTCTCCCACAACCTGCGCCAAGCCGAAATGGTCGATCTGCGCTTTGACCTTGGTTGCGTCCTTGTAGCCGATCGGTGACTCCGAGAGATCCGGCGCGCCGTTATACCAGCGGATGTCCAGTCCGGCGGTCGTCTCTGTCATGACTTCCCGGATACGGGACGGATCGATCTCGCCCTCGGCGTCGCGAAAAGGCGCGAGCATCGCCTTCCGCGAGAGATTGCGTCCGGCCCCGTGCGGCGCGAAAGAGAGGAATTCGTCATTATCGCCGCCGAGCACGATCAGGATCTCTCGTGCCATGTTGAGTGGAATCAGTCCGAGCAGCGGCCGGCCTTCGCTGTCACGCCACGCCGGTGTCGCGCCTTTTCCGTGATAAAACGAATCGCCGCGTTTCCAGACGAAGTTGTGCTCGTTTCCAAACTGAAGCAGCGGTCGTTGACCGATCCGATGTAGAAACTCCTCGTGGATGAGCGAGTGATTCACGCGCGTCCAGCGGGCCACATATTGCAACGCATCCCAATACTCCCGGCCTTCTCGAGAATCACCGGGAAGCCAGGTTGCGGCTGCTGGCACTCCCGCCGCGTGCCGGCGGG
>JAEYQF010000207.1 GCA_023410155.1 Verrucomicrobiota bacterium
CACCCGGGCGCGACTCGGTCCGGACTTGTGCGCGACTCGGTTCGGATCGGGGTGCGACTCGATCCACACCCGGGTGCAACTCGCGCCGCGACTACGTAAATTAACGCGAAAAAGAACGTCGTCGAAGTTGCGCGCCGGGTCCGGTCTGAAAAGGACTCCCGCTTCCCATGTCCGCGCGCCAGAGTTTTTGTCGAGTGCTGCTGCTGGGCCTGCTGCTTTGTGGCGGCAGCTCATCGGCGACTGACGACGCGATCCGCGCGCGGGTGGAATATCTCCAGCGGGAAATCGCACGACACGACGACCTGTATTTCCGCCGTGCCGCACCGGAGATTTCCGATTCCGCTTACGACGAGTTGAAGCGTGAACTCGCAGCGCTCGAGGCGGAGCACCCGGCGTGGGTCGCGCCAATAGACGGCTCGCGGGCGAGCGATGACCGCACCGGCGCCTTCCCAAATGCGGCTCATGTCGTGCCCCTGCTGGGCCTGAGCAAGGCTTACACGGAATCTGACCTGCGCGCGTTTGTGGCGCGAGTCGCACGCGGGACAGGCACGGGGGCGCCGGAGTTTCTGGTGGAGCCGAAGTTCGACGGGCTTGCGATCAGCGTGACGTATCGCGAGGGACGATTCGTGCGCGCAGTCACACGCGGCAACGGCCGCGAGGGTGAGGATGTTTCAAGAAATATGGCGATCGTGCGCGGGTTGCCTGAGCGCCTCCGCGGCGACGCAGACGCCGTCCCCCGCGTAGTGGAACTGCAGGGCGAGGTTTACATGAGTTGGGCGGAGTTCCGCCGCATCAATGACGAGCAGGAGAGTGCGGGCGAACCGCTGTATTCGCATCCGCGGAATCTGGCGGTTGGCACGTTGAAGCGCCTGGATGCCCCTGGCTTGGGGCGACAGTTGGAGGTGGTCTTTTACGGCCTGGGTGTGTGCGAGCCGGAGGGGTTGAGGCCGCCAGCGCAGCACGAGCTGCGGGCGCGGCTACGCGCGTGGGGCTTGCCGTCGGTCGAACAGGTCGAGCGAGTCGCCGGTGGAGATGAACTGTGGCGCGCGCTGGAGCGAATCGGCCGTGAGCGGCGCAGCTATGCGTTCCCGACCGATGGCGCGGTGGTGAAGCTCAACGACGTCGCGGCACAACGAGAGCTGGGGAGCGACGACACGGGGCCGAGATGGGCGGTGGCGTTCAAATATCCCGCGGAGCAGGCGGAGACGCGCGTGCGGGCGATCACCTGGCAGGTCGGCCGGACGGGATTGCTGACGCCGGTGGCAGAACTCGACCCGGTGGAACTCGGCGGCACCCAGGTGGCGCGCGTGACGTTGCACAACGCCGGGGAGATCCGGCGACACGACGTGCGCGTGGACGACTGGGTGGTGATCGAGAAGGCGGGAGAAATCGTGCCGGCGGTGCGCCGGGTCAATGTCGCGCGGCGAGCGGCGGGCGCGGTGCCCGTCGTCGCACCCGAGGCTTGCCCTGATTGCCGGACACCGGTCAGGCGCGACGAAAACTCGGTCGCGATCCGCTGTCCCAACGCGGAGTGCCCCGCGCAGCTGCGCCGGAGACTGGTGCATTTCGCGTCGCGGGCCGCGGTCGATATCCGCGGACTCGGTCCGGCGGGAGTGGAGGCGTTGGTCTCGGCGGGCCTGGTGCGGAGCGTGTCGGACTTGTATCAACTTTCTCAGGACAAGCTGCCCTCGCGCTGGCGGGGCAAGGATGGGGAGCGGTTGCTCGAAGCGATCGAGCAGAGCAAGCGCGCGGAGTTGTGGCGTTTTATCTACGGTCTTGGCATCCCCGAGGTGGGCGCGGTGACCGCGAAGGTCCTGGCGGATCGTTTCCGGACGATGGGCGCATTGATGGCGGCGACGCCGGAGCATTTCTTCGCCGATGGAAAAACGATCCTCGAAGGGGTGAGTTGGTCCACGGCGCACTCGGTGCTGGCGTTTGTCGGCGAAGAGAAAAACCGGCGAGTCGTGGCGGCTCTCGGGGATGCGGGCGTGGGGCCGTTGTCGCCCGGCGAGCTCGTGGCGGTGGCTGGGCCGTTGACCGGCAAGATCGTGGTGCTGACGGGAACGCTGCCTTCGATGACACGCGCAGAGGCGAAACAGCGAATCGAGCGCGCAGGCGGCACCGTAACCGAGACGGTGAATGCCCGGACGGACTACCTCGTGGTCGGTGACAAACCCGGGGCGAAGCTGGAGACCGCGCGGAAGCTGAAGGTGCTGGTGATCGACGAAAAGGAACTGCTGCGGCTCTGCGCAGGTGAGTGAGGCAGGGTGGTCCGGGCGTGTGCAGATGTGAGCTGGAACTTGGCGGGTGTTCGCGCTTCGCTGGGGTGATGGAGGTCGTTTTTCTCGGAACCGGAACTTCGCAGGGTGTGCCGATGATCGCGTGCGATTGCGGCGTGTGCACCTCGCCCGATCCGCGGAATAAACGCACCCGCGCGTCGGTTCATGTGGTGATGGATGGCTTGCATGTGCAGATCGACGCGGCGCCGGAGCTGCGGCTGCAGTGTCTGGCCAATGGTATCCGTTGGACGGATATGCTCATCCTCACTCATGGGCATGCGGACCACATCGCGGGCATGGATGACCTGCGACGCTTTTGCGACCTGTTGGGGGGAGTGGCGATGCCCGTTTACACCACGGACGAGGGGGCGGGACGCATTCTGGCCATGTTTCCGTATGCGGTGGCAGAGCGCCCTGTGTCGCGCGGTTATCCTGCCTTCAATATCCAGATGATGCCGGAGAGATTGGAGCTGCCCCAAGGCATCATCGAGTCGACCTTGTTGCCGCACGGCGGGGTGAACACGCTGGGTCTGGCGTTTACCGAAAGGAGTAGTGGGCGAAAATTCGTCTACTACACCGATTGCAAGCGGCTGCCGCGTGAGGCCGTGGAACTCGCGCGCGGCGCCGACGTGGTCGTCTTGGACGGGTTGCGCCCGACCCCGCATCCTTCCCACATGAGCATCGACGAGGCGGTGGCTGCGGCCGCCGAAATAGGAGCAAGGCAGACCTACCTGACGCACCTCACCCACGTCTCCGAGCATGTGACCTTGGCCGCGGCGTTACCCACCGGCGTCGCGCCGGCTTTCGACGGTTTGCGACTGGCCCTCTAGGTCGGATTTTTCCCCGAAGGCAAAGTGGGGGGACCTACGGCAATTTGGAACCCGTTCAAAATACGCTTGCTTTAATTCCTACTGAGGTAATCTACATTCACTTGATCAGCAATGAAGCTTTCACGCAAAGGCGAATACGCTCTCCGCTCCCTTATCAATCTTGGAATCGCCAAGGAGGTGGGGCGCGCGCTCGTGCAAGTGTCGGAACTCGCCGACAACGAGCAGCTCCCGGTCAAGTTCCTCGAACAGATCATGGGCGCCCTCAAAGAAGAGGGTTTTGTGGAGAGCGTCCGCGGCAAGTTCGGAGGCTATCGGCTCGCGAAGCCAGCGCGTGAGATTCCCATCGGGCAAGTGGTCCGGATGATTGACGGCCCGCTGGCCCCGATTGGCTGCGTCAGCCAGTCGGCGTATGAGCCCTGCTCGTGTCCTGACGAGGCGCACTGCGGGCTGCGCATGCTCATGCTCGATGTGCGTAATGCCATCGCGAACATCCTCGATCGCTACACGCTCGCGGACGTGGTCGAGATCACGTTGCGCAAATTGAAGCGCGACGGTCTGCCGCTGCCGTTTGCGGCGCCCCCGTCGTCCGGCCCTTTCCGCATGTCCGCACGAGCCGCTCGCCTACTGGCGGCCCGCTCCACGGCGCCCCGGCTCAGCGAAGCCGAAGGCGTCATCCACCAAATCCTCGGAGACTACACCATCTAAGGACGCGCCATGGATCACACCACCGCTGCTTCCCAAACTACTCCCGCCGTTCCCGAGTGGATCGCGCTCGTGCGGGAAAAAGTCGAAAGCCTGCGCTACGGCGTGGTGCAACTCGTCGTGCATGACGGTCGGGTGACCCAGATCGAACCCACCTAAAACCCGCGCCTCTCTTCCGGCTCCGAACGCCCACCGGGCTGAAGCATTTCCCGGCCTACCGTCGAGTCACGGCGGCCCCACACGAAACGACACCTCATGCCGGCGTGGCCAGACCACTGGATCGCCTGCTTCGCCTTCGTCCTCTCATGAATTCTCTCTCTCCCCGCCTCGCGGCGCGCCCTGCGCTCGCGGCCGGCGTTCTCCTCGCCAGCGTCCTCGTCGCTTCAGCCCAAGAGGGCAGCAGCGAGATCGAAGCGCTCCGCGAGCAAATCCCCCAACTCGACCAGAAGCTCCGCGTCCTCGAGCGCAAGCAGGAGCTCAAGGAGGAGCACGCGGCCGCCACGGCCAAGTC
>JAEYQF010000256.1 GCA_023410155.1 Verrucomicrobiota bacterium
GTCGTGAAGAGGGCGTCGATGCCCTTCCCGTTCTTGAAGCCTGAAAACTGAGGCTGGCCAACAAAGCTCGAGGTGACACCTGACGCCGAGATCTTCCTAACTCGGCACGACGCGTCGGCGACATAACCTGAGCCGTTGCTCGCGAAGACCAGGCTGTTCGGGAAATACATCGTCCCGACGCCCCTCTTGCCGTTTTCATTGCCCACCTCTCCCTGAGTTCCGCTCCACGTCTTAACCTTTCCCTTCGCGGTGATACTCCGAATGATGTGATTACCCGCATCTGCCACATACACGTTCCCCTTCTTGACCGTAATTCCCATGGGCGAATCAAACTGAGCTTTCGAGCCCGTGCCGTCAGCCGCGCCTCGCCCCGCCCGCCCTGCCAAAGTTGTCACCTTGCGCGCTGGAGAGACCTTGCGGACCAAGTGATTTCTTGTGTCGACCAACACCAAACTTTTGAGGGGCCCATTCCACGCGAGCTGTCCCGGGGCATCGAAGCGCGCACTGCTTCCCACTCCGTTCTGAGTGCCAGCCTGCCACTCCGAACCGGCAACAAATTCCACTGCTCCGGCTGACTTCACGAGGGCGACGACAGACGCGTTCGCATCAGAGACAAATATCTCACCTTTTGGAGTCACGCACACACCGCCCAGCGACGAGAAATCGGTCGCGAGGGTGGAAACCTTTCCAGACGGCGTGACTTTGCGGAGGGCAGTGCCGTCCGTGACGTAGAGGTTCCCCTTCGCATCGAGCGCGAGCTGGCGAGGCTCGTTGAACCTGGCAGCGGCGCCCGTGCCGTCTTTGCCTCCGGACTGTCCCACCACTCCCGCTAGGGTCGTGACTCGGCCGGCAGCGGAGATCTTGCGAATCGTGTGGTTTCCCGTGTCGGCTACATACACGGTGCCGTCTGACTTAACGGCGATGCCGCTTGGAAAGGAGAAACGGGCTTTGGAGCGCTTCCCATCGGCGGAACCTGGTTCAAGCGGCGCGCCTGCGATCAGTTCGACGGCACCCGAAGATCTTATCCGGCGGATCACGTGGTTCGCCGAGTCCGCCACGTAGACGTATTTGCTCCCCTTCGTCGCGACCGCGCTTGGACGCGAAAACATGGCCTTCCTGCCTTTACCATTTCCATAACCCTGTCCCGAACCGGCTAAAGTGGTAACTCCTCCCTTAGGGGTCACCTTTCTGATCAAGTGATTCTCCGTGTCCGCAATGAAGACGTTACCCTTTGCGTCCACCGCCAAACCCAAGGGAAGATAAAATCCTGCAGCGCTCCCGCTGCCATCGGCCTTACCGATCGACGCCTTACCGGCAAGCGTGGTGAAAGTATACGGCGTCTGATAGATGGACTGTTCTGGAATCCCCGCACAGAGTGGCAGACACGCCATCCCAAGAGCGAAGCCCAGTCGCAAAAGGGTTCCGAATCTGAGAGTCGTCGAAAGAAAGCGGACTGAAGGGTGCATTGAGGCTAGAGGGGAGCGCCGCACTTCGCGGAAGCGATCGCCCGCTGGGCGACGGCGGTAAACGGAATCAGGCGCGTCGACCGCGGACGAGCCCAAATACCGGGATAAAGTCCGGATTTGACGGGGTCCGCGGCATTAAACTCCGCGATACCGCCCTGCCGGTCGGCACTCTTGGCGACCAGACTCCCGGGGATGGGGGCGGCCTCGCATCTGAGACTCCCCTTTCCTTTTGGCTTTGCCGCGTCGCCTTCGTTTCGGGACGATCCCAGCCGTGACTCCCGACCGGCTCGCCGAACTCCAGCGCCAGCGCGCACTCGTGCAGCAACATCTCGCGTGGCTAAACCAGGAGATTGCGGAAGCGGAGCGCTCATCCCCAGCCTCAGGCAGCCCCAATCTCCCGCTCCAAACATCCCCTTCTGCGACGCTGCCCGCTGCACCCCAACCGATCACTCTGCCCGACCCTGCTCCCGATCCCGTGGCTGCGCATCAGGACACACGCCGGGGGTGTTTCCTCGCGTTTGCGGTTTTGCTCGCAGTTTTCTTCGGCGGGCTTGTTGCCATCTATTTTTGGAAATACCGCGATCGGCCGCTCTTTCGCGCCGGTATCGCGGCAGTTGAGTGGCGGTTTGCCTGATTCACTTGGAGGGGCGAAACTTCCCTCTTGCCGAGGTGAAATTCTCCTGAGATTGCTTCGTCTCTTTCGCGCGCGGCGCGCGTCTATTTTCGTCTACGTTCTATCCATCGCATGCACAGTTTCTCCGAGCAATGTCTCGATATGGCCCGCTCGATGCTGGCCCACAATCTCGACTCGATTCAGCCCGACGGCACCCTGATTCCCGTTCCCGGAGAACAAGCACGCCCTGACGAGCCCGGCCACGTTGCTTTCGCCCTCGGCGAATTCTACCGGGCCACCGGCGAGACCACCCTCAAGGGCTACGATCTCATCGATCTCGCCGCACGCTGCATCACGGCGCAGATGTTCATGGAGCCGGCCGCGGAAAACGGCCTCGCCTATGCCGCCCTCGGCCTCCTCTGCTTCGGTCCGTCGAAAGAGCGCAATCCGGTCTGGGAACGCCTCGTGCCCGAGACGCAGGAGCGCATCGACAAGGCCCTCCTCCACCGCAGCGATTACGACAACCACTGGCAGGCGTTCAACATCGCCAAAGCCGTCGCGCGTTTTAGCTTCGGCCTCTCCAAGAAAGACGAAACCTCCCGCCTCATCGAACGGATGGTCGATCGCATCGGCCAGACGAGCTCCGCCGGTTTCTTCGACGACTCCACCACGGGTCTGGGAGGCAATTTCAACCTCTACGGCGTAATGACGTTCGTGTTCGTCCGCTCTGCGCTGCAGCTTCACGCCAATAGCGGCGTGCGCGACCGCAAGCTCCCCACGCTCCGCACCTACGCCGAGAAATACATCAAGATGATGCCCGACCTGGTCCGCGCCGACGGCCTCGGCTGGGCGTTCGGCCGCGCCGGTGGCGCCTACGGCCAGATGCACTGCGTCAGCTTGATCCTCCAAGGACTGCGCGATGGCTGGATCCCCGACGATCAGAAGGTGAAGTATTTCGACATCCTTCGCCGCCTGTTCCTCTTCTTCTACGGCACCTACCTCGACCAGGAGCACGGCTATCTCGATCTCCGCGACACCGAGCGCACCGCCTACGAGCGTCACACGACGCGCATGGCGAACTTCGACGCCGCGCGCTACCTCTGCCAATGGTCGCGCCTCGCCAAGACCGTGCAGATGCCTGCGGGCGCCCCGAAGATCGAGCCGCCCCGCACTAGCGGCCGCTTCGTCATCTTCGACAAATCCAACCGCAAGGAGCAGGGCCTCTTCCTCTATCGCGACGCCGAGAGCGGCCTCCACGCGCAGATCCCGCTGATCAGCTCGGGCAGCCGCCTCACCGCTGACTCGCTGCCGTTCCCGCACTGCCCGGGCGTGTTCGACTGGCCCAACAACGTTTACCTGCCCGTGATGCTCCCCGAGCTCACGTTCGGCGACCAGGTCACGCTGCCGGCTTTCTACGGCCGCAACTGCGTCACCGGCTTGGGCCTGCGCAACAGTTTCTATTTCCGCTACGAGCAGCCCGAACTCATCAACACCAAGGAAGAGTTTGTTAAAGGCCTCGGCTCCGTGAAGGTCCAGTGGTCGTTCTCCGGCAACAAAATCAGCGCCGAGTTCGCCTACACCGTGAAGCAGCAGGTCACGCTGGATAAGTTCCGCTACGTCCTGACGATCGCCGCGCCGCACTCCAAGTATCGCCTCCCCGGTTCGCCCACCCTCGGCCAGCAAGGTCACCGTTGCACCGTGGTGAAGGACGACTTCCAAGCCACCTGGCAGGAGGCCGAGATCGTCAATGCGGACCCGACCTACCGGACCAACTACGGCAAGATCCACTACCTGCAGCATCTCGTCCGCGACCACCCGCTCATCATGCGCCCGGGCCACGTTTACCGCCTCACGGTGAACTTCGACCCCGACGTCGCCCAGATCGACAGCTGAGTTCGCACGAGCGAGTAGTGGGTAGCGAGGAGCGAGCATTCGCACCGCGCTCGCCCCAGATTGGCAACGGCCTCCCTCCCGGGTGGCCGTTTTTTCTACTCGCTACTCACCACCCACCACCCGCTATTTTTTTCTCGTGCTCTCCCGCCGCATCATCCCGTGCCTCGACGTCAACGCCGGCCGCGTCGTGAAAGGCGTGAAGTTCCAGGAACTCCGCGATGCCGGCGATCCGGTCGACTGTGCCAAAGCCTACGATGCGCAAGGCGCCGACGAACTCGTCTTCCTCGACATCACCGCCTCCAGCGACGAGCGCAAAATCATGCACGACGTCGTCGCCGCCACCGCCGAACAGTGCTTCATGCCGCTCACCGTCGGCGGCGGCCTCCGCACGGTCGCCGACATCGAATCGATGCTGAAAGCCGGCGCCGACAAGGTCTCCCTCAATACCGCGGCCATCAAGACGCCGACGCTGATCTCCGACGCCTCCAACCGCTTCGGCGCGCAGTGCATCGTGCTCGCGATCGACGCCAAACGCGAACCCGACGGCAAATCATGGCGCGTTTACACCCACGGCGGGCGCAATCCCACCGAACTCGACGCTGTTGCCTGGGCACGTCGAGCCGTGGAACTCGGCGCCGGCGAAATCCTCCTCACCAGCATGGACGCCGACGGCACCAAAGCCGGCTACGATTGCGCGCTCACCCGCGCCGTGAGCGATGCCGTTTCCGTGCCGGTGATCGCCAGCGGCGGCGCTGGCACGCTCGATCATTTCGCCGAGGTCCTCGACCAGGGCCACGCGAGCGCCGTGCTCGCCGCCAGCCTGTTCCATTTCGGCACTTTCACCATCCCGCAGGTAAAAACGTTCCTGCGCGATCGCGGCGTGCCTGTGCGGCTGTAGCCCGCTCGTATTCGCCCCTCGGATACGGCGCCCCCAGCCCACCCGACGCGCGCCGCACCTTGGCGCGACTCAATCCGCACTTCGTCACGACCCGGTCCGCACTCGGGCGTGACTCGATCCGCACTCGGGCGTGACTCAGGCCCGCGCGGGTGCCGGGTCGGGCACGGCGCTCAACACCTCCGCCACCGCGAGGGCCAGCTCTTCGCCGGTGAAGGGCTTTCGCACGACCCGGATGCGCGCGAGCACTTGCGAGATGCTCGAGATCTCCTTCGCAAAGCCGGACACCACGACGGCCGGCAGATCCGAACCCGCTGCACGGATCTGCTGGATCAACTCGACACCGGTTAGATACGGCATCGTCAAGTCGGTCACGAGCACGTCGAACCGCGAGGTGCCGTCCTGTGTCGCCGCGAGCGCGAGGCGCGGGTCCTGAAACACCGTCACGCGATAGTCGAACTGCTCCAGCCGGGTCGCGACGAACTTCGCCACCGCGGGTTCGTCGTCGACCACCAGCACGTGGCGCTGGCCGCCGCGCGGGACCACCGGCTGGCGGCTCTCCACCGTGGCCGCTTCCTGCGCCGCGGGGAAGTAGATGGAGAAAGTCGAACCCTCGCCCGGCGCACTGCGCACCCGCAGCACGCCGTCGTGATTGGCCACGATCCCTTGCACGATCGAAAGACCAAGCCCGGTGCCCTCGCCTGCCTTTTTCGTGGTGAAGAAGGGATCGAAGATGTTTGCAAGCGTCGACGCATCCATGCCGTGCCCCGTATCCGAAACGCTGAGACAGTGATACTGCCCCGGGCGAAGCGGGGGCTCCGCACTCGTGTCGGTCGTTTCCACCGAGACCGGCTTCACGCTCACCGTAAAGGCGCCGGCTGCGCCTCCGATCGCGTGCCGCGCATTGGTGCACAGGTTGAGCACGATCTGATGGACCTGCGTCGCGTCTGCTCGCACCAGGCCCGGCTCGAGGTCGCGCTCGATCTTGATCGTCGCGGGCGTCGACGCACGGACGAGTTTCAGCGCCTCCGCCACGGTCGTGCTGAGATCGATGACCGTCAGCTTGGATTCGCCCCGCCGGGAGAAGGTCAGGATCTGCGCCACGAGTTCCTTGGCGCGGAGCGCCGCGGCCCGGATCTCGTTGAGATCGCCCTTCAGCGCCGGGCTGTTCTCGGCATCCATCTCCGCGAGTTCCGTGTAGCCGAGGATGCCCGTGAGGATGTTGTTGAAATCGTGCGCGATGCCTCCCGCCAGCGTGCCGACACTCTCGAGTTTCTGCGCCTGGAAAAGCTGGGCCTCGAGCCGGCGTCGGCGCTCCTGGTCCTCCACCCACTCGGAAATGTCCTCCTGCAATCCGAGATAATGGCGCACGGCGCCATCGGCTCCGCGCAACGGCGAGAGCGAGAGACGCAGTTGCACGACCGCACCGTCGGGCGCGCGCATCGCGAGCTGTCCGCTCCACGATTCACCGCGATCGACCGCCCGCCACAACGTGTCGAGCGCGCCCGCGTTGAGGGCTCCCACGTGCAAACCCCGAAGGTCGCGCGACAACACGCCAGCGCCTACTGCCGCGGCCAGCGCGCGCATGCGGGTATTCGCAAACACGATTTGGCCGGAGGCATCGATGATGAATACGCCCACCGGCGACTGCTCGATCGCCTGCGAGAGCATGCGAATCTCGTTCTGCGCTTGCTTGCGACTGGTGATGTCGCGCGCGATGCCCTCGATCGCGACCAGCCTCCCGGTGCGATCGGTGACCGGCACCAGGCGCTCTTCGAGCGTGACGAGTCCGCCGCTCGCGGTGCGCCACTGCACTTCGTGCACGCCCGTAGGCAGCACATGAGAGCGGGCGATCTCAGAGATCGGGTCGCTGTTGGCGGGCTCCGAAATCTTCTTGGCAAACTCCGGATCGCCGTAAAATTCCGCGGGCCGGTGCCCGGTGATGCGCGTGACCGCCGGGCTGATGTAGTCGTAGGCGAAGTCCGGCTCCAGCCGCACGCGAAAGATGATGTCGGCCGCGTTCTCGCTTAGGCGTCTATAACGATCCTCGCTGTTGCGCAGAGCCTCGGCGTTCTGGCGCGACACTGCGATCTCGCGCGTGAGGTCGCGGTTGCTCGCATCGAGTTCTGCCGTGCGCTCAGCGACGAGTCGCGCGAGGCGCTCCTTCTCGACCCGGCTTCGGCGCGAGACCCCCCATCCTAACAACCCGAAGATGCCCACTCCGCCGAACGCGTAGGCCGCATAGGCCACCTTTGTCTTATACCAGGGCGTGAGCACTCGAAACGACAGGCGTGCCTCATTCCCCACTCGCGTTCCGATTCGCGGTCGAACGCGAAAAACGTAGTCACCCGGCGCGAGGCGGTTGAACGCCGTCTGTCCGGCGGTGCCGGTTGAGACCCAGCTGGCGTTATCACCCTCGAGCATGACTTCGAACGTCACCGAGCGGCGCACGTGGGCACCCGGCGAGACGAAGTGCACGATCAGGTAATCTTCGTCCGCACTCAGGTCAGGCAGCGTGGAGCCCACCGGCATCCACGATCGACCCGTCTCCGGCACTTCGGCCCGCGTGATCAAAGCTTTGAGCACGTCGTCCGGACCATCCTTCACGCGCGGGTCGTAGCGCACCAGTCGCGACCGCGTATGGAGCCACATCACGCCATCACTCTGGGCTGAGATGTGCGTCGGGGCGATGCCGCCGGGCATCCGCAACGGCACCTCTTGTGAGGCGGAATCGGGAGAATTTATCTCCACCCCACGCGCGGTGCCCGCCCAAAGGCGGCCGGTAGCGTCGAGCTGGGGCCGACCGGTGGCGCGAGAGAGCACGGGCCAGCGACGCAGCAAGGAGGGGTCAGCACGGAATACTCCCGTGTTCCGATCATACACTTGAACGATGCCGGGCACGATCACCGCGACTTCCCCGTCGACGGTAAAGAGCTGGCTCCAGCCAGGCGGCAATCCCTCGGCTGCGGTAAATACACGGAGGGTCGGTCGAGGCAGTGTGGCCTCGACCCGAGCTACCCGGCCGAAGCCCAGTTCGCACCACACGGTTCCGTCTGGACCTGTCAGGATCCCGTAAACGTGGCCGAGATCCGGCGCGGGGAACCGCTCGACTTGGAAAGCGCCATCCGACGAACGGCGCAGCCAACCCGTTTCGTTTTCGGCCACGTAGAGCCAGGTGTCGCGCCCGACCGGGGCGGACCGCAGATACGGGCTGCTCGGCCCGTCAGCGATCAACCGCCATCCGCGAGTGCCCTCGTGCAGGAAGAATCCGTCCCGTGCTCCAGCGACCCAGTCGTCGTCCAGCGCGGTGAGCGAGCAAACGTAGCTGCGCGGAGTGTCGATCTCGAATCGCACCAGCCGATCGTCCGCATCGTAGACGCCGCGCTGGGCAAATCCGTCCGAAAGAATCCACAAACGACCGTCGTGTCGGTGTGGCTCGGCATACGCCAGGCCGGTGGTTACCAGCGGCTCGAAGAGCGAGGCCGAGCGCGGAAACGCCACGCGACCGATCCCTTCATGGAGCAACATCCACAGGACACCGTTGGCCCCGGGGATCAGTCGTCTGACCCGGGCCAGCCGGTGGTCGAGCGAACGGTCGAGAGCCTGCACGAGTTGCCCCGCGCGATCGGCAAACATCACCCCGACGCCCTCCACCGCGATTGCGACGAATCCGTCGTCGGTCGTGCAAAGATCGTTGATGCGCTGATCGCCGCTGAGTGTTCCCCATTCCGCGCCGCGGCTCCAGTCGCCATCGCGCAGGCGCTTCACCCCTGCGCGAATGGTGCCGGCGAGCGTGTCGCCAGACCCCAACTCGAGCGAAGCGGTGATGGTGCGTTCGACGAAAAACTCGGGTGGCAGCGGCACGGGCTCGAAGGCCTCCTTGTCCGTCCAGCGCAGCAGCGCGCCCGTCGTCGAATCGCTCAGGTGCAAGACGTCACCGAGGGTGAAGACACGCCCCGGCACACTGGTGCGCGCCACGACCTTGGCCGGTTGACCGGGTCGCCACGAGATCAGCACGCCTCCCCGCCAATGCCAGAACCAGTGCTTACCCACCGCTTCCACCTCGATCGGCACGCGTCCGGGATCGATCTCCTCGTCCTTTGGCAGCTCAGCCACCGGCCGCAGTCGCCATCGACCAAACGGCAGAAACTCCACTTCCGCAAAACCACCGGGCATGCCCGCGTAGATCTTGCCGTCTTCATCCACCGCGACGGCCTCCAACGGGATGTCCGCATCCTTCTCCTGGCGGAAGACGTCCCACCGCTCGCCGTCTCCGATGGCCAACTCCTGCGTGCCGACGACGAGCATGCGCCCGTCCGGCATCATCTGCAGGTCCACCGGGTGGCCCAAGAGCCCCATGGAAGAGGTGCCCGTGATCGAAAATGCCGGCGCGCCCGTTTCGACCATGCCTGCCCGCGCTCCGGGCAACTCCGCGGCGCGGCCCGCGACACCGGCCAGCATCCAAAGTGTGAATACGGCCAGCAGCCGCCCCGCGAGGCACCGGGGGGCGGCTGCGGCAAAGTGGTGAAATGAGAAGTTGAAGCGGGTCGCTCGCACGACTCCGGACATGGTGTCCTAAAACGGCACCGGAACAAACATCTTTACCTTCCCCGGCGCGCCAAAGTGCCACAACGGGCGGACGCCGCTCTTTTGCTTGGGAAACTGCAAACGTGTGACGCGCCAGATTCTGCACAAGTCTGTCCGCAAGATGGCATTCGAGCGGTTTGCCTGCGGTTTGCGAACGGCGCCCCTCACCGGTAAATTCCCCGTAAAGTCGCCCTGCCTCAACGAGGGACGCTGGGCACACGCGTAGTGCGCGCCGGAAGCTGGGGCTGGCGAACGCCAAACGCGGGGGCCGATGGCTCGGCGGTGGGCGCGCCTGCGGCAGCGGCGGAGTGTGGCCCGGGCACGGTCCGGCCCCCGATTCCGCTGATCACCTTCAGCCGGGCAATGTTTTCGTTGAGCAAACGCACCTGCTGCTGAAGCTGCGCCGAAGCGGAGGCCGTCTCCTCTGCGGCGGCCGCATTCCCCTGCGTGATCCGGTCCACGTGCTGGATGGACCGGGAGATCTCCTCCACGCCGCGCTGCTGCTCGGCGGAGGTGGCCGCGATGGAGTTGGCCTGTGTATTCGAAATCTCCATACGGTGATCCAGGTCCAAAAACGCCTGCCCGAGTTCGCCCGAGATCGCGACGCAGCTCTGCGTCTCGCTGAGCGAGGCGCCGATGCGCTCGTTGCTGTCCTTCGCGGCCGCCGCCGCACGCTGCGCCAGGGCGCGCACCTCGTCAGCGACCACCGCGAAGCCGGCGCCGGCCTCGCCCGCCCGCGCGGCCTCCACCGCGGCGTTCAGCGCCAGCAGGTTGGTCTGAAATGCGATCTCGTCGATGGTGCGCGTGATCTTCACCACCTCGGCATTGGTCTTCTCCAGATTCACGATGTGCTCGTGCAGCTCGCGGGTTTTCGTTCCGCCCCGCTTGGCGCTTTCCACCGCCTCGGTCACCGCTCCCAGAATCTCCTTCGCGTGCAGATTGTTTTGCCTCGCTGTGCTCGCGAGTTCCTCGAGCGCTGCGGCCGTCTCCTCGACGGAGGCCGCCTGGCTGCTCGCATCGCGCGCGACCATCTGGCTCGCGTCCGCCGCCTGTCGCGAAACGGCATCGCACTCGGTGGCACTTTCCGTCAGCGCCGAGGTGATCTCGCCGAGTTTCTTCTTCACCGATCGGCGCGTGTAGAGGGCCAGCGCGACGGCGACCGCGATCAGCGCGAGCACGGCGCCCGCGGCCATCACGCGCGAGTTCTCCAGCTGCGCGGCCATCTCTCCCGCCATGGTGCGGGTCGCTTGGGAAGCCGCCGCCGAGATCCCCTGCGTGCCCTTGGTCAGCGCGTCTCCGAAGCCAGCCCACTGCTTGATTTTCTCCGGGGTATTTCCGCCGGGGCGCTGCAGTTCAGCGAGAATCTGGCGATAGGGAACGAGCAGGTCGCGCAGTTTTTGCACCTCCCCGCGCACGTCGCCGAAGCGAGCGTCGAGTTGCAGGGCGCCGAGCGCCCGGAGGTGTTGCTCGTAAGCGTCGAGTTCCTCCTTGCCGGGGAGAAACCGCTCCTCGTGTCCAGCCACGAAGCGATAGATGAGGTGAACGCGTGCCCGCACCAGCCCCTGCTCCAGTTCGGCTCCCCGCTCGGAAAGCATCGACGCTTGATCCGCCAGCAGGCGCGCGTCGCGCAGCGCCCGCGTGGTGAGCAGCACGTTTCCGGCCGCAGCCGCGATGAGCAGGCAAATGATCAGCGTGAATCCAGCGGTGAGCTGACCTGTGATGGTTCTGTTCATAACTGCCGGCCGACATCGGCAGTAACTACTGGAACTCCAATGGGATTTCGCCTTCGCAAGGTCTTTGCCCACCGCGTTCAGGTTTTCACCTGAATCGGGAGGAGCCCCGAGCTCCAACGTCCCAGCCCGCGCGCTCTTCCGGCGGTAACTTTTGGCGGAGGGCGCTGGGCGGTTCCCCGATTACGCCTCAGTCCTCCTCCGGCAAAGTCGCCTGCCACACGGCGCCCCTCGAGCCCACCACCACCAATGTCCCGGCGTGTTCGGCGATCGAGGTCACCCAAGGGCCGCTGTCTCCCTCCACTTTCGCAACTCCCCACGAGACACCATCGGAGCTGAACATGATCGAGCGATCCTGCGGCAACAACAGCAGTCCGGCTCCGCTGGCCGCCGCGTAGCTGGTCGATGGCGCGTGACCGAGCGAGGTCCAGTTCTCCGCATCCGCCGACGACCAAATCTCGCTACCGAGCACGGCGAACCAAGCCCCCTTCAGATAAGTGAGACCCGCCACCGAGTGCATCGTGTCAGAGAGATTTCGCTTCGTCCACGTCTGGCCATCGGGCGAGGAGAGCACAACGCCCGCTTCTCCCCCAACCACGAAGCGCCCATTCGCGTATTGAACCGTCGCGAGGCCGATCGACACGCCACTCGCGACGTTGGACCAAGTTTCGCCGCGGTCAGTCGACAGGGAGATCCTTCCGGCATCGCCCACCGCCACGAAGGTCTGCCCATGGCCAGCCACGCTGCGAAGCATGCGCGTGTCGCTGGGGCCGGAGCCGAGTTGCCAGGTGACGCCATCGGCTGAGTAAGCCATCACGCTCACGCTCTGGGCTTCAGCCCAGTCATGGCGCGAGCCGGTCACCACAAACCTGCCTTCGCATTCTGCCACGGCGTAGAGCGACAGGGAGCCGAGACCGAGAGGCACCGCGTTCCAGTTCGCTCCGTCGGAAGAAGCCACCATCGCGCCGGCCGAGCCGATCGCGACGAATCTCCCGCCGCCATGGATCACCCGTTTGAGATCGTTCGAGGTGAGCCCTTGCGCGCGTCGCGTCCAGGTGGGAACCGCGCTCACGCGCACGGCGGTCGAGATCATGGTCTCGCCACTCGCGGTGGTGCCTCGCACGCACACGTCGTGCTGACCCATCTTGCCGGGAGTCCACGCGAGCGCTCCCGCTCCCTGCCGCGAGGCGACCGCCTTCCCGTTCACCAGCAACTCCAGCTTGGCGAACTGGGATCCGCTCACCGTGCAGCTAGCCGGCTGCGAGAGGTTGACGGCGTCGCCTTCGGCCAATCCGGTGAGCTTCGGCGCCAGCAAGCGTGGCGTTCCTGCCTGGTAGATCTTCCCTCCCCCGCCGACCGCCACGGAGGTGCCGTTGCCTTCCGCGATTGCGGAGATGCTAGCGCCTCCCGCACCACCGACGGTTGCGAGGCCCCACTTGAGTCCGTTCGGGGAGAAAAGGATGTCCTTCCCGGAGAAACCCACGAGCAGCCCTCCGCACAAAGTCCCCCCGCTCAGGTATCCGACGTTCTGATACGCCACCAGCGTCCAGGTCGAGCCGGTCGACGAGCGCCAGGTCTGTCGGGGGGTCAGCGCATACCAAGCCCCGGACATGCGCACGACTGCTACGACCGTGTCGGTGAGCCCGCCGGCGGAGCGTTTCGTCCAAGCCAGTCCATCCTTCGAGGTGACAATCGCTCCACCCTCTCCCCCTGCGACAAACAATCCATCGGCGAAGCGGATGGTGCGGAGCGCTGCCGTGAGACCGCTGGAGACTTTTGTCCAGGTGGTCCCGTCCTCCGAGACACAAATTGTTCCATTATTCCCGACCGCCACGAAACGACCGGCGCCGGAGGCGACCGCCGTGAGGTTCCCCGCCGCCTGCGGCACCACGCCGGCGTGCCAGTCCATCCCGTTGCCGGATGCGAAGACGATCCCCACATCCCTGCCAAGATCTCCCCGGTAACGACCGCCCACGGCGACGTAGTAACCGCCTGCTTCCGCGACGCCGGAGAACCTGACAAACTCTCCTCCACGCCGGGAGTCAGTCCACGTTGCTCCATCGGGAGAGACGAGGATTCTTCCGTTCTGCGTCGTCGCCACAAACTGGCCATCGCCATAAGTCACGGCCGTGAAGAAGCCCCAGCCGGACTCCGATTCCCGCTGCACCCAGGATGGCGCGGCGCTTACTTGCACGGCAGGCGACACTAGCACGGCGCCGGCCGACGTCGTGCCCCGCCCCCGCACCTGCCACACTCCGAAACCGGGCGTCCACGAGAGCTTCGTGGTCCCACTGGTGCTCGCGACCACCACGCCATCGACGAGCAATTCGAGCTTCTTGTAACTCTTCGCAACGACTTCCAAAGTCGCCTTCTTGCCAGCCGTGAGCAGCGCGCCAGACGTGACACCCTTGAGTGACGGTGCGATCGCCGTGGGAGTTCCAGCCTGCAGGATACAGCCATTGCCTCCGGCCCCCACCACGACGCCGTTGCCTTCCGCGACCGCGTTCAATGACCCCCAGTTTCCGCTCGACAGCGTCACCGTCGCCCAAGACCAGCCATCGTCCGAGAGCTCCAACGTAGTCCACCCGGACAGCACGAACAGCGTTCCCAGCGCGCTCGCCAGTTTTCCGTTCCAAGCGGTGATCGAGGAGATGCGTTGCCAGATCTTTCCGTCCGTGGAGCGCCAGACCTGCTGACTCGTCGTCACAAACCACGACTTGTTGAGATACGCGACGGAGGAGAGCGGTTGAGCCAGGCCGCTGACTTTCCGGCGGGTCCACTTGAGACCGTCCGCGGAGGTGAGGATGTATCCCTTGTCTCCGACCGCCACGAACTGGCTGCCGCCCCAGCGCACGGCGAAGAGATTCGCGGTCACCCCGCTGCTCACCGTGGTCCACTTTTGACCGTCAGTAGAGGTGCGAATTTGGCCGGCATCACCCACGGCCACGAATCGGCCCTTCCCAAATGCCACGCCTTGCAACACGCGCGTGCCCTTCGGAAGCGTGCGTTTCGTCCACGTTTGCCCGTCCGAAGACGAGAGGGTGATGCCCACCGGCGTGTCGGTCTCCATCAGCGAACCCACCGCCACGTAACGGCCCGCCCCAAACGCCACGCCTCGCCACTCGGTGCCCGTCATCCCATCGGACCAGCTCGTCCACACGACGCCATCCGGCGACTGCACTCCGCCGCCGGGGCCCACCGCGACGAAACCCGCGCCGCCGTGGGTCACATCGGCGAACGACGTATTCACGCCCGCGATTGCGCGCGAGGTCCACGTCAACGTCGCTCCGACCGTCACCGGGTTCGAAACGACCACCGTCCCGCCCGAGGTGGTGGCGCGCACTTCCACGCGAAACGTGCCGAAGCGGGGCGGCGTCCATGTCAAAGAGCCCTTGGAGCTGGTGGTCTTCGCGACGACCTTCCCATCCACCAGCAATTCGTATTTCGCGTAACCACTGCCACGCACAACGGCCCACGAGTATTTCTTTCCCGCGGTCAACACCGCTCCGTCCGCCAAGCCTTTGACGCCCGCCGCGAGTCGCTTCGGCGTGCCGCTTTGAATGATGATCCCTCCATGCCCCACCGCCACCACGGTGCCATTGCCGACCGCCGTCGCGGTCAGCGGACTCGCACCAGCCTCCACCTCGTCCCATTTATTGCCGTCGATGGCGAAACGGACGTGCCCGGTGATGCCAGCAGCACCCATCAACGCCCCGTCGAAGGAGCTGAGGTTCTGGACGTTTCCGCGATACTGCAGCTCCACGGATGCGCTCCATGTTTTTGCATCCTTTGAGGTCCAGGTGCGCAGGTTTGAGCACGCATACCACGCGCCTTCGTGCCAGCTCACCGCGGTAAACGTGTCCGACTCGAGTGCCGGTGTGCGGTTGGTCCATGTCGAGCCGGTCGTCGAGACCAGGATGCGGCCCTTCTCCCCCACGGCCACGAAGCTCTTGTTCGCATAGTGGATGTCCACGAGGCGCTCCTTCACGCCGCTTTTTCGCTTCGTCCATTTCCGACCATCCGTCGAAGTGATCACCACACCACCACTGCCTACCGCCACAAAGCGTCCGTTTCCGTAAGCAACTTTTTCGAGCGACTTGATTCCGCTCGGCAGCGCCGCCTCTTCCCAGCGATCCGGCGTCACCGAATACAGCGCGAGAGCCATTTTGCCGTCGTTCGACCCCACCGCGACCGTGCGACCCACCGCGACCGTGCGACCCCCGCCGCTGGCGACACCCAGCAGCCGGTGGTTCCAGT
>JAEYQF010000314.1 GCA_023410155.1 Verrucomicrobiota bacterium
AGAGATCCGGATTCGAGACCCAGTGCGGCCACAGCAGCATCATCTGCGCGAAGGCGAGCAGGGCAATCAGCGCGCCACAGAAATACCAGACGATCGGAACGGAGGCTTTCACTTCGGCATGTCGAATTTCACCGGTGCGCGGCGTCGGCCCGGAAACTTTTCCAAAAGCGCGTAGTGAACCTCCATCGGGGTGGGGAGCGTCGACAACAATCCGGCCGCGCGAGTGTGCGCGGTTTCACCGAGGAAGAATGCCTGCACCACGTCGAGGATCTGCGCCGACCCTCCGCTCTCTACCCGGAGCATCTCGGAGATCGCGGACATCTTCTCCACATCTCTTGCCGATCCGGCGGCAGCATAGACTGAGAGATACAATCCGAGATTCTCTCCGGTGAGCGGAAGCCGGCTTTCGATGAACTTGCGATACAGCCGGTCGAGCAGGGGCGGCGAGGGGAAGCGGATCAGGTGGGCGGACAGCAATGTGATCCCTGGGGCACCCAGAGGATTTGCGAGGATCAGGTCGACATAACGCTCGAGCGAGTTGGTGGCGCCTGCACTCGCGTAGGCGCGCAGGTGCAAGGTCGCCCGCGCAATATCGTCGAGGGCGCGGCCATACGACTCCAGCAGATCGAGGCCGGTATAGGGATCGCCTAGATCGATCAACGAACTCACTTGATAAAACCAGGCGTAGGCCGGCGCATCATCCCATCGGCGCTCGAGGATTTGGCGGGCTTGCTCCACCTGTCGCGCGCCGAGGAGCAACTCGCATTCGATGAGACGCTGCCAAGGGACAGCGGGCGGAGTGGCCGCATCGCGGATTCGCTCGAGCGGCGCCGTATTGCTGGTCTGGCGCGTCGCGAAGATGAGGGCACGCATCCACACCGGTGCGTCAGGAGATCCGCTCAGGATCTGCTCGGCCGCCAGCCCCTCGATCTGCGCGAAGTCTCCGCGGGCCAGGAGTGCGCGGAACCACAGCTGCGCGGTGGTTCCACGTTCCGAGGGGAATTCCGCCAACAATCTCTGATAGATCTGGTCGGAGATGACCGGATTGTTGAGCTGCGACTTTTGCGCGAACACCACCGCCACATGATAATTGTGCGGATCGAACTGGTAGGCGTTGGTCAGGTAGAGCATGCCCTCGCCGGGCTGACCTGCGGCGAACGCTTTCTCCGCTCGATTCATGAAATACCAGCCGCGCACTTCGCCGACGCGGTGCCACGACCCAGGCCACAGAAGATGAAGCACGCTCACTGGGTAGCCGACCGTGCGCAGGAACGCGAAAGCGCCCAAGGCCGAGAGGAGATAAATCCCTGCGATCGTTCCGCCGTAATAACCGAGTGCACGGCCCCAGAACGGACGAACGTTGGCTGTATCCACCGAGCACCGGAGTCCTCGCTCAGTCTTCACCAGCAGCGGGCAAACGCGGCGGAATCGGATTTGCTCATTCCACGACATCGAGGCCTCGCAGTGCGTTTCCAGAGCCCGCCCGGAATCGCTCGGACTCTGGCATGGACAAGCGACACGTCCGCCGCGCCAGCGGAACCACGACTTGCGCGCGTTCCAGTAGAGCAGCCCCCACGTGAAGCGGAAAGAGTCGGCGAGCCAGCCAGTCACAATGCGAAACGTAGGGGGCACCCCCCACAGCGGAAAGGGAAAACTGAACCGTCGCGCTGGCGACCTGCGCAAAGTCGATATAGTGGCACGTTTGCCATGAACACCCTCAAGAAACTATCCTTCCTCCTCGCGGCGACACTCGTGGCCGCTGTTTCTTCCGGATCTGCCGCTGTAAAGGTCGGTCAGCCCGCGCCTGACTTCAGCCTGACGGACACCGACGGAAAGGTGCACAGCCTCGCGGACCTAAAGGGCAAGACCGTGGTGCTCGAGTGGACCAACCCGGACTGCCCGTTCGTGCAGAAGCACTATCAAAGTGGCAACATGCCGAAACTACAGAAGGCTGCCGCACGCGATGGTGTAGTTTGGCTGCTGGTCGAGTCCGGCGCCGGTCGTGCGCCGGCCAAGGCGCAGCAGTGGCAGCAGGAACAGGGTGCTCAAGTCGCCGCATTTCTACGTGATCCTGACGGCAAGGTCGGCCGGAACTATGCGGCCAAAACCACGCCGCATCTTTATGTGATCTCGCCCGAGGGCGTGCTCGTCTATCAAGGTGCGATCGACAGCATCCGTTCGGCCGACGTGAAGGATATTGCGAAGGCAAAGAACTATGTCGTCGCCGCGCTGGATGCGGTGAAGGCCGGCAAGCCGGTCGAGGAAGCGACGACGCAACCTTACGGCTGCGCCGTGAAGTATTGAGCGACTCCGGACAACGCATTCTACAAACCGGCCATGCGTGGCCGGTTTCTTTTTTAGCCGCCGTCAAAGACCTCGGGATCGCAACCGCAGGTCGGTTCTTCACGCGGACGCTCGACCACACCGGCGCCCTGACTGGCAGCGGCCCTCCCCAGCGCCTCAGTCCACCTCGACCACCAGCTCGCGCGCTCTTGCCCGTCGCGTTGATCGTGGGTGAGCGTGAACATGTATCGCTGCGCGAACTCCAGGAAACGCTCCGGATCAGCCATCACGAGGTCTGCAGCGCCGTGGCGAGTGGCTGCGGAGATGAAATCCTGCTGCTCGATGGTGATTATCAGTTGGCTATCTCGGCGCTCAATCCGGGGAAGTGTCATGGGGCAACCTGCTGTGCCCGGGGCGGCTGGCAAGAGCTCGCGACCTGAGTCTCGTCGAGCAAACTCGCACTTGACGCCTGCCGCGAAATCGAAAGCGTCTCACCTCCCAACAGACGCCCTCATCGTCTATCGGTTAGGACAGGAGATTCTCAATCTTCAAAGCGGGGTTCGATTCCCCGTGGGGGCGCCACTTCTTAGCCGCAGTTTTTGCCGGCAGAAGTGATGGTCACTGCGCCGACGAGTGTCTCGGGGCGGTTTGAGCAAGACCATCCAGGAGGCTCAAACGTGAAGCGGCTGGGTCTGCGCGTCTGCGCTTTGGTGTTATTGTCTCAGCTCTGCCGAGTTCCGAAATCGCGAGGCATGGATGCCGCGCCAGACCGTCAGGGGCTGAATTGCTCTATAGGTAAGGGGAACCCTGAGCCATGGCTTAGGTTGCACGACACCAAACCGGGTTTCAGTCCCGATGTCTGCTGAGGGGAATTTCCCGTATGCTGCTGCCTCTCTGCCACCGGCTCAGACCTCCACGCGCTCCGAGTTCACGCCGTTGTCCGGCCATCGGGTCACGCCGGGCAGGGATTGCTCTCCCGCCGCGGCGCGCCACGGGAATCACATCGTCCCGTCGAACGCCGATCCACGCCACATGAGCCTCGAACTGACGATCCTGATGCCGTGCCTCAATGAGCGATCGAGCGCTCGTTCCGCGAATGCAGGGGTGAGGTGGTTTTCCTCCTCGATTCAGACGACGCCTTCGGGCCGGGGAAGATTGAGGCTTATCTGCCGGTGTTCCGATCGGACGAGTCAGTCGTCATGGTGCAGTCGCCACTCTGGAAGATCGATGACCAAGGCTGCTACACCGGTCTGGAGTATGACGAGCGGCGCCACGCCCCAGATTATCTCCGGCACATCGCCGAGCACCACGAGGTGAATATCTATTGTCCGACGAGCTCGCTCGCATTTCGCCGCGGATATCTCGAGCAACGACTGCCGCTTGATAACAGCGATGGGCTCGCGCTCTGGCCGGATGCGCGGCTCAGCCTGGTCGCACCGCATTTTGGAAGGATCGTGACGCTCAACCAACCCTACACGTGGTGGCGACGGCACATCGCTTCACACACCGTCGTGCGCAAGACCACCGTTTGCGAACAGGTGACGATGAATCACACCTATTATAACGCGTTCTGCCGGGCGCGGGGTTTGCCTCGCGTGAGCACCTGGAGAAGTCGCGAGCATCGGCGCCACATCAGTCCGGACTGGCTCGTTCGCCTCTACCATTACCAGGCGCGCAAGGTCGCGACCCGTTGCGGACTCGGTCGGGACGCGGTGCGGCTTGAGTCGAGCCTAGAGGCGGCTCGCGTCGAAGCACGGCCCGGATCGTCGCGCGTCTCAGTTAAACGGTGCGGCGGTGTCGCGGGCGTAATTGGCGCCACGGCCGGTGAGTTCGCGCCAGCCGGAGACGTTATAGCGCACGATGTCTTCGGTGCTGACAGCGTTTTCGCGACGAGTGCCCGGGGCGAGGGGATCCACGCGCTGATCGTAGTGGAACGAGCCGCCCAAGCTGATGTAGTTGGCGACGATGGAGCCGCTGATGTGGCCACTGCCGTTTACGTTCACGTTGTAGCTGGGGCCGTAGAAAGCGAAGACGGGGTTGCCGGCGTTATTGATGGCGAGGTTCTGGCCGGCAGAGCCGTTGGCGATGACCACGAGGTTGTTGGCCTTGCCGGTCCGGTTATTGAACGCGGGGATGTCGCCGCTGCCGTTGGCGTTGATGTTGCCGGTGACGTAGACTTTGAGTGCGGCGTTCCCGGAGTTCTCGACCTGGAGCCCATCGCTGTCGAGCGAGAGTTGTCCGTTGATGACGAGCACGACCGGACCGACGACTCTAAAGGCGGTGTTGCCGGTGAGGTTCACATTCTGGCCGGTGGTGTAGTAATACGTCGGGGACGTGGCGCCGGCTTGTCCGAGGGTGGTGACGTTGCTGGGGAGATTCTGTGGAAGGGCCTGGCCGGCGGTGGCGCCGCTGTTGGTGGGCGAGGTGGGCGCTGCGGGTAAATTGATGGAGACGTTGGTGGTGATCAGATTCTGATCGAAGCGCGTGCCGTGAGAGGTGTCGCCGTTGGTGAGGCTGCCCTGGGTAACGGAGACCGCGCTCTTGGAGGAGCCGCCAACGCCGGTCTGGCCGTAGATGTTGGAGTTTTGGATCTGGATGTTGCCGCTGACGGAGGCGACCAGGATCTTGTCGCCGCGGTTTGTATTCAGATTCCAAGCACCGACGTCGGAGTCGAACGAGTCGACGTAGGATGCATTGTTCATGACGATGTTGCTTCTCGACACCAAGCCCATGCCCACGCCGCCGCCGTCGTCGGAGTCGGTGGAGCCAGCGCCGCTCTCGGTCGTCTTGGTGAGTTCGACTCGGACCTGACGGGTGATGGCGCCGGCGATGGGGTGGGTGGCGGTGCCCATGGCAACAACGCTCGGGTGATCGGTGGCGGGATCGTCGATGCGAATCATGATCGTGCCGGTCGTGCCCCCACCAAGGTTGATCGTGCTGCCGTTGGACCGCTGGGTGATGGTGCGCATCAGCGAACCACCGGAGGACGTCCATCCGACGGTCGACCCGTTGTTGAGGGCGAGCATCGCTTCGTCGATGCCAGCTTCGGCGAGATGGAGGGCTCTATTCTGATTGAGCGAACGCGTGCTGAGGCGGGTCTCGAGGACCACGGTGCGAAGGTATGCGGCAGCCGCACTGCAGACGATGATCGCCAAGATCAGCGTGAAGATCAGGGCGGAGCCTTTTTGCGAGCGGCGCATCAGATAGAGCGAAGGGTGAACTGGGCCGTGAGGATGCGGGCGGAGTTATGAGTGGTGCCTCCGAGTTTCTGTCGGATCCTGCCCTTTAGCTGGACTTGTTTGACCATGCCCACCGTGGTCGTGGCGCTGCCGTCAGCTTTGGTGAACGTAAAGGTGAGGCTCTCGATGTCGCGGAATCTGCGAGTGATGGTCCCATCGACGGTGCGGGTGAGTGTCTGTTGGGCAGCGTCGTAGGAGTAGGTGATAGCCTGAACGCCTCCGCCGCTGGCCGCGGGAAACGAGCCGGCGAGTTGGGTGGTTGACGCCGCACTCAAGGCGGTGAACTGCCGGACGTCCTGCCCCACTTGCTCAATGATATACCTGCTCTCGGCGTTCATCACGGTGTAGTTGCCGAGGGCGTGGTTGCCGCGGGCGATCGCGACGATCCCGGTCAGCGAAGCGGCACTGAGCACGAGCACGAGCACCATGCTGATCAGCACCTCGGTGAGGGTGAACGCCGAGTGGTGCTGCGATCTATTAGAACCCGGCGACGACATAATCGCTCAATCCTCGTTCGCTCAGGCGCACGTAAGTGGATGGTGACTTGGTTTTCCCGAACGAGTCGACGTAAGTGACGGTGATGACGGCCTCGGCTTTGCCGAAGGGCGGGTTCCCATCGCCAAAGGGTTCAAGCACGGTGAACTGGGCCGTGACCGTGAACCCGGTTGGAAGGTCGGTGAAGCCCTCGGTGGCGAGGTTGGTGACGTTGACCGGCTGGGCAGCGTCCAGGTAAGTGGTCTTGATGGAGCTGTAGGTTTGCGAGCGGAGATTCTCGACCTGGGTCGTGATGATCTGCGACGCGAGGGTCTCCAGCCGGGCGGAGCTGGCGAGCTGGGTGCCCAGTTTCAGCACAGCAAATGTTGGCGCGAGAATGAACGCGATCAGCACGATCGCGATGAGCACCTCAACAAGCGAATACGCCGCCACATCGCGCTGCATGTTGGCTCGAGGAGAGGGCATGAAAGGAGAGTGAAACACCCTAGAATCGGCGCGAAAAGGCCAAGGTTAAGCGCCTGCTGACAGGAGGTGCGTATCGCCCTGCGACGGACGCGCTTGTGCCAATCTGCAAACGTCTCGCGCTCGAGTGACGAAGCCGCGGGGGCGCCCCTCGCTAAAAGAACAACGCGCGATCGAGCGAACGGTATTGGATCGCCTCCAGCAGATGCACCGACTCGATGCGCTCGCTCTGGGCAAGATCCGCGATGGTGCGCGCGACCTTGAGCACGCGATCGTATGCGCGGGCGGAGAGATTCAACTGCTCCATCGCGCGTTGCAGCAGGTCGCCCAAGCTCGCATCCACTGCGCAATGCCGTGCGATCTGAGCGTGAGTCATCCGAGCATTGGCGGTGGTCTTCGTGCCGCGGTAGCGTTCGTGCTGTCGGGCGCGTGCAGACTCCACCCGACTGCGGATGGCTCGTGAATCCTCCCCCGGTTGCGCAGAGCGCAGTTCCGCCAGCGACAACGCCGGCGCATCGACGTGGATGTCGATACGGTCCAGCAATGGCCCGCTGATCCGCGCGCGGTAACGCTGAATCTGCGTGGGCGAACAACGACATTCCCTTCGGGTATCGCCGAGGTAGCCGCAAGGGCAGGGGTTCATCGCAGCGACGAGCATGAAGGCGCACGGCAAGGTGATTTTGCCGGCGCTGCGACTGATTGTGACCGTCCCATCCTCCAAAGGCTGTCGAAGCACCTCCAGCGCGGACCGCTTGAACTCTGGCAACTCGTCCAGAAACAGCACGCCGTGATGCGCGAGCGAAATCTCGCCCGGGCCGGGGATGGTGCCGCCGCCGAGCAACCCTACGTCCGAGATGGTGTGGTGCGGACTGCGAAACGGCCGCGAGCCCCAGGTGAGTTCGCCGCTCAAGGTGCGACCGGCCGCTGAGTGGATGCTCACGATCTCCAGTTCTTCATCGATCGTGGGCGCCGGCATGATGCCCGGCACGCGCTTGGCGATCATCGATTTCCCCGCGCCCGGCGGCCCGATCATCATCACGTTGTGTCCGCCGGCTACCGCGACCTCAATCGCTCGGCGCAGGGCGTGCTGGCCTTTGACCTCGGAAAAATCACCGGCTGCTGCGATGGCGGAATCGTTGGCGGCCTGACGCTCCGCCACCACGGGTGGCAAAGGACGCTCGCCCGTGAGGAACCGGACCGCTTCGTCGAGCGAGGCCACTGCGTGCACGACCACGCCCTCGACGTTAGCGGCCTCCTGCGCGGACAGCGCAGGAAGGAGCAGGCCGCGCTTACCCAGTTTCCGGGCGAGCCGCGCCATCGCGAGCGCACCACGCACCGGACGCGTGGCGCCGGACAAGCTCAACTCCCCGGCGATGAGCCACTCGGATAGCGCGTCGGCCTTCAGCTGTTCAGTGGCCGCGAGGATGCCCAACGCGATGGGCAGATCGTAGAAGGGCCCTTCTTTGCGCAGGTGACCGGGAGCGAGATTGATCGTGGGGCGCGTGCGGGGAGGACGGAAGCCGCTGTTGCTGAGGGCCGAGAAGACGCGGTCGTCGGACTCCTTCACGGCCGCATCGGGCAGGCCTACCAAAATCAACTTGGGCTCACCCGCCTCACCTGCGTTGACCTCGACGAAAACCAGTTCCGCATCGATGCCGTTGAGGGCCGCAGATGGGATCGTCGCGAGCATGCGCCAGACGCTGATCGTTAAACGAGTGCTGAGGTCGAAGCTGCTGCGCGCGCCTCGATGATGGCGATGTTGCGGGCCACGGCGTCGAGGTAGGGATTGGCGCCGCCAGGCTGGGTGAGGAAACGATAGACCGCCTGAAAATCGTTTGTGAGTTTCGGCAATACGAGCTTGCGCCAGAACTCCGGGGTGCGCGCTTGGAGATCGGCCGCCGATCGGAAAATCCGGCGATCCTGAGGCACGTGCGCGTAATCGTCGGACTCGCAAAACTCCAGATAGAGGATCTCGAGTTCGTCCGGATAGTCGGGTGCCGCCATTTGCCCGAGATAATCGGCCGTCGCCAGCGCGCAGCCGATGAAGCGCTCGGTGTCGTCGCGGAAATGCAGCCGACCGATCTGCTTCGCCTGGCCCGTGCAATTGATCGCTCCGAGCACACCGCTGATCTCACCCTCCTCCACGCCGACAGAAGGCAGATAGGAGGCGGCAAAGGCAGCGCTGCGGAGCACGTGGCAATAGGTATATTTCGCGCCCGTGCCCTCGGTGTCGGAACGCGACTTGAGATAGCCGACATCGTGGAGGAGGGCGGCAACGACACCGAGTTCGAACTGGCGCGCGGTCAGGGGCCATCCGTCCGGACTCCGACAGTTGCCATCGAGAATCTGCGCCATGCAAAGCGAGGCCTGCATCGTGTGCTCGAGATCGTGGTAGGCCAGATCGACGGGATGGAAGTCGGGGTGATTCCCCATGAACATGTCGATCACGCGGGGCGCGACTCGCTCAATCAAGGTGGGCTGATGCCCCGGATGCGAGCGGCGGAGGATCTCTCCCACATGAGTTGCAACGGCGAAGGCATTCTTGGTGTCAACGGACAGCAACATGGAGAAGTGGGCTGGAGTGCGCGCCGACGAACAACCGGTCGCGAGTGGGACCGGCCCATTAAGAATTTGCGAAGTTTCCGCGCAAGCCGAAATCTGGCGGCGAGATAGGCATGATCCTCGGACTCACAGGCGGAATGGGATGCGGGAAGTCGACGGCCGTTGCGATGTTCGCAAAGGCGGGCTCCCGCATTCTCGATTCGGACCGGCTGATTCGGGAGCAGGTGCTGGCCGACGCCGAAGTGCGCGCGCTCTTGGCCGAACGATTCGGCCCTGCGGTCCTGCTCGAAGATGGCAGCGTCGATCGTGCCCGCCTGGCAGCGGCGGCGTTTTCCGACGCCACGGCTCTCGCCTGGCTGGAGAGCGTCACGCATACACGCCTGTTCGCCCTCTGGCGCCAGGCATTTGCCAGCGATCCGACCGCGCAATGGGTGGTGGAGGTGCCGCTCCTTTTCGAAAAGGCTCTGGAGAATTGGTTTGATTTCACGGTGTGCGTCGCGTGTTCTCCGGACCGTCAACTAGCCCGACTGGAGCAACGCGGTTTGCCACGCGCGCTCGCCGAGCAACGAATATCCAAGCAACTGCCCCTCGCGCGTAAGATCGAACTGGCCGATTTTGTTTTGTGGAACGACGGTCTCCCCGAGTT
This sequence comes from Verrucomicrobiota bacterium, assembly GCA_023410155.1. Taxonomy (GTDB): domain Bacteria; phylum Verrucomicrobiota; class Verrucomicrobiia; order Opitutales; family Opitutaceae; genus Opitutus. The sequence continues at coordinate 9,688 of JAEYQF010000314.1, forward strand.
CCTCCAAGCCCAAGTCCGGCAACTCATCGCCACGCTGACGGTCATCCGCTAAGAAGTTCGCCCCGCGGTGGCGGCTCCCGTCGTCTCTCCTTTTCCACGCCCGCAATCCAACATGGAACTCCCTCCCAAGAACGACGACGAGATCTCTTCCGCCGCCGCCGACAGCGAAGGCGCTCAGCCGAAAAAAACGGCTAAGCGCAAAACCGCCCGCGCTCCTCGCGGACCGCGGAAGGCGAAGAATGCCGCTCCGGCAGAAGCCGAGTTGCCCCTCTCGGAGACCCGTCCGGAAGTGACTGTCGCGCCAAGACCTGAGCCGAGTCCGGAGCGAGCCGAGTCCGCTCCCGCGCCAGCTACGGAGGCCAGAGACTCGGCTGCTCGTGAAGAAAAGCCGCAAACGGACGAACCTCGCTCCGTCGATGCGCCTTCTGCTCCGCCGGAAGCGCCGCGTGCGCCGGAATCAAACAATCAGCCTGACACGGAGCAGCCGCGTCGTGACTCCGGCCATGGCGGTCAGCCCGACTGGCAGGAACGTGGGGGCGGCGGCGGAGGAGGGCGTGATTTCTGGAAACGCAACAAGCGCAAGCGAGGCCGCCACGGCGGTGGCGGCGGACACTGGCAGCCGGGCGGGCAGGGCGGTCGCGAACAGCATCCGCCGCAGCCTCCGCCTCCCAGCACCGCGCCGATCGCGGGTGAACTTCCCAATCCTGCCCGTTTCAACGACCTCGCCGCTCTCGAGACTCTCGCCGGAGAGATATCGTCCGGTGGAGGGGAGCCCGTCTATCTGCACGAACTCTACGCCCGGAACCTGGCTGATCTCACGCATTACGCGCGCAGTCTCGGCGTGGCCATCGAGGGTGCTCCCAATCGCCGCCAGCTAATCACGCAGGTGCTGACGGCGGTGGCCGAGCAAAAGCGCCCGCTACGTGACCGTGGTCACATCGACGTGACCGACCGGGGTTCGTTCGTCGTTCACGAGCACGTCAACTATCGCCTGTATCCAGAAGATGCATACCTACCCGAGAGCCTCATCAAGCTCTACGGCTTGAAGCGCGGCCATCGGGTCGAGGTTCTGTTGCAGGCACCGCAACCCGGCGAGCGCTGCCCGTCGGTCGTGCGCGTCGATGCGGTCATGGGCCTCCCTGCCACGGAGATCTCGAAGATCACGCCCTTCGAGGAACTCGTCCCGTATTATCCACTCAAGCGCATCCTCCTCGAGCGGTCGGAGCCCCAGAAGGATGTGTCCATGCGCGCCATCGACATTCTCACGCCCATCGGTTTCGGACAACGCGCGCTGATCGTGGCGCCACCGCGCACCGGCAAGACCGTGCTGCTGCAGAACATCGCCAACTCAATCACCGAAAACAGCCCCGACGCGAAATTGATCCTCCTGCTGATCGACGAGCGTCCCGAAGAGGTGACCGAATTCAAACGCCACACCAAGGGCGAGGTCGTTTCCTCCACCTTCGATGAGACGCCGGAAAGCCACGTGCACTGCGCCGAGATGGTGATCGAGAACGCGCGCCGTCGCGTCGAGATGGGCGAGCACGTCGTTATCCTGCTCGATTCCATCACCCGCCTCGCGCGCGCCTATAACGCCCTCACTGGGAACCAAGGGAAGACGATGTCAGGCGGTTTGGAGTCGAACGCGCTGCAAAAGCCGAAACGCTTCTTCGGTTCCGCCCGCAACATCGAGGGTGGCGGCAGCCTGACGATCATCGCGAGCGCGCTGATCGACACCGGCAGCCGGATGGACGAGATCATCTTCGAGGAGTTCAAGGGCACGGGTAACTCCGAGCTGCACCTCGACCGCGGTCTCGTGGAGCGCCGGATTTTCCCGGCGATCAACATCGACCGTTCCGGCACCCGCAAGGAAG
>JAEYQF010000321.1 GCA_023410155.1 Verrucomicrobiota bacterium
TGATCGCGAGTTCGCGGATCGCCTCGATCTTGATCACGAGCATCGTGAGGAAGCCGAACGTGTCCGTGATCAACGCCACGCCGCCGGGCAGCAGCAGCTGGCGAAACCCCGCTTCCGCCGCCGCGCGGCTGTCACCCGCGCCACTGAATACAGCGGCGCGAAAAGCACCCACCATCTGCACGCCATGGCTTACTCCGATGGCGAAGACCAGGAAGGGAACGAGGATTGAAAATGGATCGATGCCGAAGCCCAGTGCGTTGAGTGCGCCCAGCTGCCAGACCACCGCGACGAGCGAACACACGACTGGAGCCGCGGCGAGTTTCCAGCGCCCCGCGTAGTTCCAGACGAGCAGCGAGGTGATGACCAGCGACACGCCGAAAAACAGCAGCACGCCGCGCGCGCCTTCGCTCACATCGCCGATCACCTTGGCGAAGCCGATGACATGCACGTCGATCGCGCCGCCCGTGCGCTCCGTCACGCCCGTGCGAATCGCTTCGAGCGCCTCGGCGACCCGGGCGTAGTCGGTGCGAGCGCCGGTCCGCGGGTCGGTTTCATAGAGTTGTGCGCTCACGATCGCGCCGTCGAAATCGTTGGCCACGAGCTGGCCGAGTTTGCCGGACTTGATGATGTTCTCGCGAACGCGGGTGAAATTTTCCGGCGTGGGCGTGAAGTCGGCAGGGATGACGTTGCCGCCGGCGAATCCGTCCTCGACGACCTCGATGAAGCGCACATTCGGCGTGAACAGCGACTGCACCTGCGCGCGATCCACCGAAGGGAGAAACATTGCCTCGTCGGTGACGCGGCGGAGTTCGGCGAAGAACTCGGGCGTGAAGATGTCGCCCTGTTTCGGCACGAGCGCGATGAGCGCCCGATTGGCGCTGCCGAATTCGGACTGATACTGCGTAAAGGTGCGGATAAACTCGTGGTCGAGCGGGAGGGACTTAGTGAAGCTCGCATCGACCCGCAGCCGCGAGGCCGACACGGCCATCAGGCCGGTCAGCGCAGCAAAGACCCAGACGAACACCGCGCGGTGATCGAAGAACCAGGAGGAGAATCGCTCGAAACGCTGCTTCATGGGGACGGAGATCAGCGGGGCAGGGGCAGAGCGCCTTCCTCGCCGACGGCCAGGATCGTGCCGTCGGGCGCGACGACGAGTTCCGCGATTGCGGAATCGGGATCGGAATCGCGGCGCACGAAACGTTGTCCGCCATCCTCACTGCGCTGCAATGCCCCGGCCTGTCCCGCGAGCAACACTTCGCCCGCCGGCGTGCGCACGGCCGTGGAGATCAAGAGCGGGCGGTCCAATGGGACCGCCGACCAGGTCTCGCCGCTGTCGTCGGAGCGGAACACGTGGCCGCGCAATCCGTGCAAGAGCAGCGAGTCCCCGCCGAGTGCGAGCACGCCGTAGAGCGAACCATCGTAGGGCGAATCGAGTGGCTCCCACGTGCGGCCCGAATCGCGCGAGCGCAGCAGCGTGCCGCGTTCGCCGGCGAGAAATAAGATGCCGTCCGGTGTGCGGGTGATCCGATTGAGGTGCATGTCCTCGTCGAGCACCGTGCGACGCTGCCACGTGGCGCCGCTGTTATGCGTTTCCAAATACAGGCCGTAGGCGCCCACGGCGATGGCGTGTTGCGCGGAGAGCGCGAGCACGTCGAGAAACGAATCCTCCAGATTCGCTCCCTGCCATTGTTTCCGCCACGTGCGGCCGCCGTCGTCCGAGGCCAGGATCGTGGCGTCGTGCGCGACGATCCATCCCTGAGTGCGATCCGGGGCGAAGCTGAGGGCGGTCAGGGTCGCGTCCGATGGCGGATCGAGTCGGGACCAAGTGCGGCCCGAGTCGGGCGATTGCACGAGCAGACCGCGTTCGCCGACGGCGAATACCCTGTCGCCGGCCACTGCGGCATCGAGCAGCAGCGCGCGCGGACTTTGCGCAGATGCAACGCAGAGCCCGAGGAGCAAAACCCCGCCGAGCAGCCGGAGCGAACTCCGGCGGAAGCTCGGCGGAATCCGCTTAGCGCACCCCTTCGCGGCGGAGCGCATCGGGCGTGAAGTCGGCGGGCGTGCGTTTCACACCGAACTCATACATCTGGTTTTCGTTATCGAGCCCGACCGCGAGGTAGCGGCCGCTCTGCAGGTCCATGTGGACCTCAAGCGTGCTCCAGAACGTGAGGGCCTCGTAATAATTGATGCAGTGCGCCTCGGACACTCGCCAGAGCTGACCGCGCGAGTCGTATTGGTCGGCGATGAGGATCTGCCAGCTATCCTCGTCGATGTAGAAGGTGCGACGGGCGTAGAGGTGGCTGGTGCCCGGCTTGAGGGTCGCTTCCACCACCCAGACCCGGTGCAGTTCGTAGCGGGTGAGGTCGGGGTTGATGTGTTTCGGCTGCAGGATGTCCGCGTATTTCGCGGAGCTGCTGTGCAGTTTATAAGAGTTGTAGGGCACGAGCAGCTCGCGCTTGCCGACGAGTTTCCAATTGTAGCGGTCGGGTGCGCCATTGAACATGTCGAACTGGTCGTTGGTGCGCTGACCGTCGGAGGCGGTGCCGGGCGCGTCGTAGGCGACATCGGGAGCGCGAGTCACGCGGCGGCGGCCGGCGTTGTAGACCCACGCACGGCGCTTTTCCTTCACCTGATCGAGCGTTTCCTGCGCGAGCAGGATCGTGCCGGCGAGGCGCGGGGGAGAGACGACGGCCTGCTTATAGTAAACGAGGACGTTGTCGGTGATCACGCTGCGGATGAGATCGGCGCGCGGGATGTCATCGCGGGAGTAGTTGAACAGAAACTCGTCCTCAAACTGCACGAGCGAGTAGCTGCCGTTGGCCTGTGGTGCGGCCTGCGCGATGTGGCGAACGGCGGACACGCCGCGATAGCGGGTGAGGTGATTCCAGACGACCTCGATGCCGCTCTGCGGAATCGGGAACGGCACGCCTACGACTGCGCCGTTGATGCCGTTGCCGCCTTCGGCGAGCTCGGCGGAGGTGGCGTATTGTTTGGTGGCTTCGTAGATGCGCGCCGGATTGGAAGCGCTGCGCCGGGAAGGATACACCACCATCTTGTAACTCGGGTAAGCCTGCAGCAGCGCGACGTGGCCGGCGGAGAGGAGCTCGCGGTGTTGTTCGAAGTTTTGCGCCGTGATCGTGAATCGTGGCTGGTCGTCAGCGAAGGGATCGGGGTGGTGCAGGCCGGGCCGGTAGTTTGGCGGTGGCGTGGTGATCCCGCCGTCCCAAGCGGGGATGCTGCCGTCGGCATTGCCGGCCTTCTCGGCGCCGAGCGGCGTGAGATCCTGTCCGAGCCGGTCGGCATCGGCGGGAGAAATGGCCGCGCGGCTCGTCAGGGCCACCGGCACGCAAAACAATAGGAGGAAGCGAAACACTTTCATGGCTGGGCGAGGGGCTTAGAAGGAGTATTTCAGGGTGGTGGCGACGAAATCGCGGTCGGAGAGCAGATTGTAGGTTCCTCCGCCGAAGAAGTTCACGTAGCGCAGCTCGAAGGCCCATGCGTTTTGGAACACAAATTCCGCTGCGACCGTGATGCTCTTTCGATCCTGCACGAAGTTGCCCAGGGGCAGCGGCGTGGTGCCGCGCACGTCGTGAGTGAACGCGATGCTCGGGGACACGTTGATGCCTGCGAACATGCTGGGGTAGTCGAGACGGCCGAGGATCTGGTAACCCCAGGAGAATTCATCTGCGAATCCGCGCGCCGACTCTGGTGGGATGGCGCCGAAACCCGTGGCGGTCATCGCTGCGGCATCACCCGAAGTGAACGAGCCCGGTCCGTCGTAGCGAAGCTGCGATTGTGCGGGCAGGTCGGCCCAGATGCCGC
>JAEYQF010000389.1 GCA_023410155.1 Verrucomicrobiota bacterium
GATCAGGTGGTCGGGACCGTCTGGATCGTCTTCAGGATACGACCGGCCACGAGATACGGGTCCGCTGCCGAGTTCGGACGACGATCTTCGAGGTAGCCCTTGTAGCCGCTGTTGATGAAGCTGTGCGGCACGCGAATCGAAGCACCGCGATCGGCGACACCATAGGTGAACTTGTCGATCGACTGGGTCTCGTGCAGGCCGGTGAGGCGGAGGTGATTCTCCGGACCGTAGACGGCGATGTGCTCGTCCATGTGCTTGTTGAAGGCCGCCATGAGCTTCTCGAAGTAGTCTTTGCCGCCGACTTCGCGCATGTGTTTCGTGGAGAAGTTCGAGTGCATGCCGGAGCCGTTCCAGTCGAGCGGCGAGTTGAAGGCACCGAGGATGGGCTTGCAGCGCCACTCGATGTCGATGCCGTAGCTCTCGCAGAGGCGGGTCAGGATGTAACGGGCAACCCACATCTGGTCAGCGGCGCTCTTGGAGCCCTTGCCGAAGATCTGGAATTCCCACTGGCCCTTCGCGACCTCGGCGTTAATGCCTTCGAGGTTGATTCCGGCATCCAAGCAGATGTCGATGTGCTTCTCGACGATCTCGCGGGCGACCGAGCCGACATTCTTGTAGCCGACGCCGGTGTAATAAGGTCCCTGCGGAGCGGGGTAACCGCCGGTCGGGAACCCGAGCGGCGCGCCGTCCTTGAAGAGGAAATACTCCTGCTCGAAACCGAACCAGGTGTCCGGATCATCCGGGATCGTGGCGCGGGAGTTCGACGGGTGCGCGACACCGGTGTGGAGGTAGGTCTCGCACATCACCAAGACGCCGTTCTTGCGCGTGGAATCAGGGAAGACCGCGACAGGCTTCAGGACGATGTCCGAGCTCTTGCCTTCGGCCTGCTGCGTCGAGCTACCGTCGAAGCCCCAATTCGGGAGCTCCTCGAGCTTCGGGAAGCTGGCATATTCCTTGATTTGCGTCTTGCTGCGCAGTCCGGCGAGCGGCGTGTAGCCATCGAGCCAGATGTATTCCAGTTTGTATTTGGCCATAGTAGGGTGAAGTTGAGACAGGGTGGTTTCTCTTGAGCCGCCGACCCCTTCGACGCGAGGACGAATCCACCGGCCGCGGGGAACAAAAGCTCGGTCGCAAATCAGCACCCGCCGTGCCAGTGGCAACCAGAAGTTGGATTCATGACATCTTTTATTCTCAGCAACGGCGTCACTACTCCCCGCGACTACTTCCACGGGGCGCTTGCCACCTTGACCAGGCAAAGCCGAACTCATTTCGCATGCACCAGATGAAAGACACCGCGCGCGCGTGGGTTCGCATCGGCTACGATGGACGCGTGCACAAGGTTTTCCGCGGCACCCAGGCGAAGGAGCGTTTCGATCATGAGGTCATGGTGCTGCGCCACCTCGAAGCGCGCGGCTGCGATTTCGTGCCACGGCTGCTCGAGGTTGACCCCGAGCAGCTCAAGATCGTCACCACCAACTGCGGCACGCGCGTCGACCACCTGAACGCCGAACGCCAGCAGGAGCTTTTCGCCGAGGTCGAGAAATATGGCGTCCGCCACGAAGATCGCGAGTTGCGCAACATCACCTACCGCATCGCCGACGGCCGGTTCTGCCTCATCGATTTCGAGTTTGCCACCATCCTCGATGGTCCAAACGGCCCCATTTCCCTGAAACCCTAACGTGAGCACAACCTCCGCCGCCGGTCTCACCACCGGCTCTACCCCGCCCCGCCTTCGCTGGTCCGCTCTGACTGATGTGGGACGTTTTCGCCCGAACAACGAGGATTCCTTCCTCGCGCTCAACTTCGACGGTCACGAAGTGCGCTACCTCGGCAAGGTCGGTGAAGCCACCCTCGAGGGCGCCGACTTCGTGTTCGCCGTGAGCGATGGCATGGGCGGCGAAAAATCCGGCGAATTCGCGAGCCGCATCACGGTCGATCGGATCACGCGGCTTCTGCCCCGCGCGTTTCGCCTCGGTGCCGCCGGCATCAAACCCGATTTCCAAAACATCCTGCCCGAGCTTTTCTCGGCCATCCACGCCGACCTCTTGAAGCTGGGCTATTCCTACGAGGAATGCTCCGGCATGGGCGCGACGCTCAGCCTCACGTGGTTCACGCCGGACTGGATGTATTTCGCCCACATCGGCGACAGCCGCATTTACTACCTGCCCGCCACCGGCGGCCTCCAGCAGGTCTCCCACGATCACAGCTACGTCGGCAAAATGCGCCGCCGCGGCGAAATCAACGAACGCGAAGCCCGCTCCCATCCGCGCCGCAACGCGCTCCAGCAGGCCCTCGGCGCCGGCAACCAGTTCATCGATCCGCAGGTCGGCGCGGTCGGCTACAGCCGCGGCGACCGCTTCCTTATCTGCTCCGACGGCCTCATCGACGGACTCTGGGATCGTCAACTCGATGAGATCGTACGCACCCCGCCCGCCGCGGAGCCAAACCACGCCCGCTCTATCGCCCAGCGCCTCGTCGAAGAAGCCGTCCAATCATCCGGCCGCGACAACACCACCGCCGTCGTGGTCGAGATCGCCTGACGCCATCATGTCCCCGCCCGCCCAGCTCCTGTTCGTTTACGGCACGCTGAAGCGCGGCTGCACCAACCACCCCCAACTCGCCGGGCAGATCTTCATCGGCGAGGCGCAGACGACTCCCGGTTATCGGATGTATCGACTTTCTGG
>JAEYQF010000092.1 GCA_023410155.1 Verrucomicrobiota bacterium
GTGCCACCACCGCGGCCTACCTCGTCAATCCGCACATCGCCGTCGCGATCGACGTCGGGCACGCGACAGATCACCCCGACTGCGACAACCGTCGTTTTGGCGAAACCAGACTCGGCGGCGGCCCGATCCTCTGCCGCGGCGCCAACATCAATCCCAAGGTTTACCAAAAACTTCTCGCCGCCGCGAAGAAGGCGAAGATCCCGTATCAGCTCGAAGCCGACCCGCGCCCCACGGGCACCGACGCCCGCGCGATTCAGGTGGGCCGCGGTGGTGTGGCGACCGGACTCGTGAGCATTCCGCTCCGCTACATGCACACGCCGAGCGAGGTTGTGGATCTCGAAGACGTGGAGCGTTGCGTGAAACTTCTGGTCGAGTTCGCCAAGACGCTCGAAAAGGGCGACTACGCCCACTGGTAAGTCTCTGTTCCGACTCGAGCCCGAGTGCGGCTCGAGTCGGACCTCATTGCGTCCCGAGTCGGGACAAAGTGCGGACACGGTCGAGCCAAGGTCCGCATACGGTCGCGACACGGTGCGTTCCACGTCGCGACGAAGTGCGGCGTGAGTCGAGCCAAGGTGCGGCTCGATTCACGCGCATGAATCGCAGCGACTCAGTTGTTGAGCAAGTGGTCCGCGGCGAGGACGAGGAACACGAAGTCAGACGTCGGATGCCCGAGGCAGTATTCGCCTTGCTGCCAGAGGAACGGCCAGTCGAGGAGTTCCGGATAGTCGGGCCGGATCAACGCCGTGCCCGACGCGATGCCGCCGGGGATGTAGGACCAGTCGCCGCGATTCACACCGTAGGCGGTCGTGAGAGACTTGGCACCGACACCGGAAACGAACGACGAGTTGTTCGAACCCGGATGGCACCCAAGCATGAAGTTGATCGCATGCAGCATGTATTGCCGCGGGAAAATATCCGGCGCGCCGGTGTGCAGATAGTATTGTTCCACGCCGAACCGCTGGATGCCCCAGCCCGCGCCCCAGATGTCGGGTTTATAAGGCAGGCCGTAGGGCGTCTCTTTCTCGAGTTGGTCAACCTTGGCGCGGAACTGCGTGAGTGCCTCGCGGATTTTTTTCACGTAGGCGGGATCTTTCACGAGCGGGAGCGAGCGCGCGCCGAGCCAGCCGACGCGGTCGACGTGCTGCACGATGAGGTCACCGGCTTCGATTATGGCGTCGGCGTAGTTCTGGTCGCCAGTGCTGCGGAGCAGTTCGATCGCCGCCTCGAGGCGCATCAGCGGGAACGGCAGGCGGCGGTTCGACTCCGGACCAGCAGACGGTTTTGCGCTAGCCCAAAGTTCCTGCGCGATTCGGAGTGCGTCAGCGGCGAGTGAATCATTGTAGCCCTTGAGCACACGCGATGCTGCGGCCAGTCCCGCCGCGCTCTTCAACTCGCGCAGCGGATTCACCTCGGTAAAAACCCAACGGTCGTCCGCGGCGCCCTTGGAGCCGAGCGGAGGCAGGTCGCCGATCTTGGGTTCGTCCTGCGAACCATCGACAGCGGCCTGGGCCAGCACTCGAAGCGCGTGCCCGTCGGTATCGGTGAAGACCTCGTTGTCGGTCATGACCGCGGCGTCGCCGAGATGCGTGTATTGGCGCAGCGAAGAGTCGATGATGCCGCGGTAGAGGCGACCCAATGATTTGTATCCACCGATTACGGACAGCAGCCCGTGTTCGATTTGCTGGAGGATGTCCTGCTTCCCGTCGGGCCGGTGGATGTCGACGATGCGCCGCTGTTGATCGATGGTGGTGTTGTCCAGACTCGGGCGGAACAACTCATACGCGAGCGCGAGGCCCTGGATCGTATCGACCTGTGACTCGACGCGCAGATCGTAGTCGCCCGCGTCGTGCCATCCGCCGCGATCGAGTCCGGGCACGTGGTCACCGGGTTTGAACTTGGTCATGGTGGCAGGCCCCTGGATGTAGCCATCGAAGTGATTGTGATCCACCGGAGCCATGAGCGCATCGTCGGCGTGACAAAGCCCGTGCCACACGCGATAGCGATCGTTGACGCGCATGTGGCACATCTGCACCGGGAGGAAATACTCGACCGTCGGCTGCCACACATGCCGCTTGAAGACGTCGGCGCTGATCTGAAACGCGTTGGAACGCTGCTCGCCGTAACCGATGACGTAGAGTCCCGGCTCCTTCACCTCGGAGAAGTCGAAATGCAGGTAGCGGAAGCGCATGAAGCGCCCCCAGTCCTTCGCCGGTCGCTGCGCGACCCGCTCGAGACCGGCGCCGGTCGCACGATACAGGGTCACGGGCTTCAGGTCGGCGTCGGTCTCGTGTTTATCGAGCTCGATCACGGCCACCTTCGGCTGCGCCGGGTGATAGCCGACCTGCGAGACCTGGATCACCGGATCGGACTTCCAGTTCGGAATGGTGTGCGGGGTGACCAGCCACTCGATCGCTCCAGCCGTGAGGTCGGCGGGCACGATTGCGCGCACGACATACCAGCCGTTGCTGTGCTGGGCGCGGCCGTCGAGCAACTGCAGTTCCCCGCCCCTCACCGCCTCGATCGTCATCCGCTGGCGATCGGACTCGGGCGCGACCACGAGTTTCTTGCCCGTGCCGAGCGGCGCGAGCTCGTAACTACTTTCCTGATACGCGCCGGGACCGTTGGCCTGCCGCGGGAAGTTGCCGATGCTGCCGCCGATCTCGTAGCTCTTGTCGAAAAGAAAACCGGGGAAGAGCTCGAGGTTGAAGCCAACCTTGCCCACCCACTCGGCGGGAATGGGCGCATCGAGATCGACGATAATGTGAAATGCGCGGCCCGCGGGCTTCACCTTAACGGTGTAGCTGAGTTGCAGGTCGGGATAGCCGATGGGATTGAAGCCTTTGCGGTTCTTCGATTCGTCCGGGAAGGACATGTGAACCGAGATCTCTTGCGCGTCGCGATTCACCTGACGCGGACCCACGACCGGTGTGGGTTGCCACTGTCCAGGCGTGGGCGAGAGCCTCAGATCGCCGTTGGTGGCGACGCGCAAGCCATTTTGGATGATGCCCACGCCACCCTGATGACTTTCCGGGTAATAATCGTGGGCGAGCATCACGTTGAGCCCGCGTGTTTCCAGATATTCGAGTTCGTTGATGGCGAGTGACCGGGCCGGCTCCGTCTGGGCCAGCGACACACCCGCGGCCAGCGCGAACACAGCCAACGTATGGGGTAGATATCTCATAGGAAAAATGGCGGGCATGGATGTCACTTGCCGGACGCGCCGCTCGCGGGCAGGCCCGGCGCATAGCAACGGCTGGCAGGCTTCGCTGCTCGATCAGGGTGCCTTGTCCTCGGACACGCGGGAGCGTCCCCCAATGAACGACAGTCGGAATACACGGATTGCGAAGGCATGACGTGCCGCATCTCTGACAGCGTAACCACTCGACGTGTGAAACGCGAAAAGGAGCCACTCCAATCCGCGAATCCGGGGGACTTCGGTTCGCTCGCCCTACCATGGACGGCGGGCGCGCGGGGTGGTCCAGACTCCGCGCGGTCGCAACTGCACCCGTCCGAGACTCAGGCCGCGTCTTGTTTCTGCTCGCCCTTTTCGGAGCGACGCAGAGTTGGGCGCTTGCGGCCCGCGACGACGCCGGCGTCGATCACGACCTCTGAGACGTCGTCGCGCTGCGGAAGGTCATACATGACTTCCAGCATCAGCTTCTCCAAAATGGAACGGAGCGCACGGGCACCGGTTTTGAGCTCCAACGCCCTCTCGGCGATCGCGGCAATCGCGTCGGGCGTGAAGCGGAGGCGAGCGCCATCCATCGCGAACAGCTTCGAATACTGTTTTACCAGTGCATTCTTCGTGCGGAGGAGAACCTTTTCGAGATCGGCGACGCTGAGTTGATCGAGAACGGAGACAACCGGGAGGCGCCCGATGAACTCGGGGATCATGCCGAAGCGAATGAGATCCTCGGGCGCGAGCGCCTTCATCATTTCCTCCGGCTTCAGGGCGTGCTCGTTCTGCGCGCGGATCGAGGAGAAGCCGAGGCTGCGTTGACCCATGCGACGCTGCACAATGCCTTCGAGGCCGACGAATGCGCCACCACAGATGAACAGGATGTTCGCCGTATTGATCTGCACGTATTCCTGATTCGGGTGCTTGCGGCCGCCTTGAGGCGGCACGTTGCACGTCGTGCCTTCGAGAATCTTCAGGAGCGCCTGCTGCACGCCTTCGCCGGAGACGTCGCGGGTGATCGAGACATTTTCGGTTTTGCGGCCGATCTTATCGATCTCGTCGATGTAGATGATGCCGCATTCGGCGCGCTTCACGTCGTAGTTGGCGTTCTGCAGCAAACGCAGGACGACATTTTCCACGTCTTCGCCGACATAGCCGGCCTCGGTGAGGGTCGTCGCATCCGAGATCGCGAACGGCACGTCGAGGATCTTCGCGAGTGTGCGGGCGAGCAGTGTCTTGCCCGAGCCGGTCGGGCCGACGAGCAGGATGTTGCTCTTCTCGACGTCGACTTCACTGAACTCGGGCGAGAGTGCCATCGACTCCTTGCCCGACTGGCCGGAGTCGAACATGAGGCGCTTGTAGTGGTTGTAGACGGCGACGGAGAGGACCTTCTTGGCGTGGTCCTGACCGATCACGAAGTCATCGAGCGTGCGTTTGATCTCGGACGGCTTCACGAGCCGCACCGTGGGGCGCGCCTCGGCCGCAGGCGCCTTCACCTCGCGGTCGATGATCGTTTTGCAAACGTTGACGCACGAGTCGCAGATGTAAACGCCCGGCCCGGCGATGATCTTCTTCACCTCGGCCTGCGACTTCCCGCAGAACGAGCAGAGAGTCATGCGGGAGGATTTGGCCATGGCGAAAGAGTGTCCGGGGCGTCGGTCGAGTCGAGCGGGTTATTGCAACAAAGCGGCCGCGATCAAGCGGCGCTTTGCACGCTAAGCGTTTGCGCTTCGCGCGTGGATTCCACGACGTGGTCGACGATGCCGTAGTCCTTGGCCTCCTGCGCGCTCATGTAGTAATCGCGGTCGGAGTCCTTTTCGACTTGAGCGGGCGTCTTGCCGGTGTGCTTGGCGATGACCTCGTTGAGGGTCTTGCGCCAGCGGAGGATTTCCTTGGCCGCGATGGCGATGTCGGCCGCCTGGCCGCCGGCGCCACCGCTGGGCTGGTGAATCATCACGCGGCTGTTCGGCAGGGCGAAGCGCTTGCCCTTGGTGCCGGCCGACAGAAGCACGGTGCTCATGCTGGCGGCCATGCCGACGCAGTAAGTGACGATGTCACACTGCAGGAAGTTCATCGTGTCGTAGATGGCCATGCCACCCGTGACCACACCACCGGGAGAGTTGATGTAGAGCTGGATGTCCTTCTTCGGATCTTCCATTTGCAGGAAGAACATCTGCGCGATCACGAGGTTGGCGACCGTGTCGTCAATCGGCGTGCCGATGAAGATGATGCGGTCCTTGAGGAGCCGCGAGAAGATGTCCATCGACCGCTCTCCGCGGCCGGTGTTTTCCAAAACGATAGGGACGTAGTAGCTCACGTTGTGTGGTTAATCGGCCAATCAAGCCTTCGGCTGAATGGTCGAAACCGTAGCTTTGGAGACGAGGAAATCAACCGCCTTGTCGAAAATGATCGACTGCTGGACCGCGCGGAGCTGCTCGCGATCGCTGGTGAGCGCCTTGACGAGCTTGTCCGGCTTCTGCTGCGAACGCATCGACTCGCGATAGATGAACTGGTCGATGTCCTGCTCGGTCACCTGGAGCTTCTCGGCCTCGGCGATCTTCGCGAGCATGAGCTGGAGCTTGACGCGCTTGGCGGCGGCTTTGCGGGCGCTCTCGAAGAGTTCCTTCTTGTCCTTCTCGAACTGCTCCTGCGGCACGCCGCGGCGCATGTTCTCTTCAATGAACTGGCGGAGGACAGACTGCGTCTCGGCCTCGACGAGCGAATCCGGCACGGGGAAATCAACCTTCGCGGCGAGCGCGTCGCTTACCTGACGGCGCTGTTCGGCGCGGTTCTGATACTCCTTCTGGAGCTTCAGATTATTTCGCACGGACGCTTTTAGGCCCTCGAGGTTCTCGGCGCGGTTGGCCTTGAAGAACGCCTCGTCCATCGGCGGCAGCACGCGCGAGCGGATCTCCTGGATTTCGAGGGCATAGGTCGCGGTCTTGCCGGCGAGCGCGGGCACGGCGGCGAACTCCGCGGGGAAATTGATCGTGACGTCCTTCTTGTCGCCGGGCTTCACGCCGGCGAGCTGTTGGCCCAGGCCAGGGATGACGCCTTCGTTGGCGCCTTCGACTTCTTCCCACGTTTGCGGGACTTTGCCGTAGAGCTGCTTGTCGGGCGCAAGCTCCGTGATCGCCTGGCCGTCGATCTTACCCTCGTAGGCGAGCTTCACATAGTCGCCCTTTTCGGCGGGACGCTCCGCGACCTTGAACTCGGCGCGCTCGGCGCGGAGTTGCTCGATCACGGCGTCAACTTCGGTGTCGGTCGGATCGACCGGCGCGACCTCGGTGGCGAGGCCGGTGTAGTCGGGCAACGTGAACTCGGGGCGCACATCGAGCGTGATCGTGACGCCGGCGGACAGGCCGGGCTTCACTTCGCCTTCCTCGACATTGACAATGTTGAGCACGTCGAGCTTCTGCTGCGCGAGCGCATCGCGGTAGGCCTTGGCAACGACCTTCTGCTTGAACTCGTCCGCGATCTCCTTGGCGAAACGCTTCGCGACCATCGCCGCCGGAGCCTTGCCCGGACGGAAACCCGGCAGGCGCGCCAGTTTCGTGTATTCGGCGACCACCTCCTGGTGGACGGCATCGACTTCGCTCGGATCGAGCGTGACGGCGAGGCTCTTGCGGGTGTCGGAGACGTTATTCAGTTGGACGTTCACGGGAGATAAACAGGGTTCTTACGAAAAGAGAATTTGCCACGCTACGCCGCGACCCTCCCCGGTCAATGCCCGATTCCGCCCGGCTTCTGTGCGCTTGCACGCCGGGAAACGGAGGCGTTTGGTGAACGCCCGTTTCATGGCCAGCCTGCAAGAACTCCTCGCCGCCCACGCGCGCCTGCTCGTCCTCGACGCCGCGTCTGCGCGCGTGCAAGTCGGCTGGCTCGTTCGCGGGGAAACTCCGCGCTGGTTCGCGTCCGAAAGCGAAGCAGGCGTGGCGGTTTTCGAAGGCATGAAATCCCTGGGCCGCTCGCCCGAAGAAGCCGGGGCCTTCGTGTTTTGCGAAGGCCCGGGATCGGTCCTCGGCGTGCGCACCACCGCGATGGCGGTCCGCACCTGGACCACGTTGCGCGCCCGCCCGGTGTTCGCCTATCAGAGTCTCGCACTCGTCGCCGACGCGCTGCGCCGGCCCGAACTCACGCTGATCGCCGACGCTCGGCGCGACTCGTGGCACGCGATGAAACGCGGCGGCACGTTGCGCCGCGTCGCGACCGCGGAACTCTCCGGACCACTCGCCACGCCTGAGCATTTTCGCAATTGGACGCCGCTGCCCGCTGACATCGCGCGCGTCCCCTACTCGCTCGCCGATCTTTTCGCGCAGACGCGCGACGCTGATCTGTTTCAGGCGTCCACATCGCCCGATGCATTTCTCCACGAAGAACCGTCCTACGTGACGTGGACACCGCAGATTCACCGCGCGCCGACGCCATGAACGCCCCGCACGCCCGCCTGCCGTTGCGTTGCTGGGCCGAGATCGATCTCGCTGCGCTCGAACGCAACCTCCGCCTCATCCGCGCTTCGCTGCCGGCGCACATGCGCTTCGTCGCCGTCGTGAAAGCCGACGCCTACGGCCACGGTCTGCCGCAAACCGCCGCGCGCTTGATGCACGCCGGCGCCGATCTCTTCGCGGTCGCAACGCTCGCCGAAGCGCTCACGGTGCGCGAACTCGGCCCCGGCTGGCCGATTCTTCTGCTGAGCCCGCTCCTGCCCGAGGAGGATCGCTACCTCGCGGAGTTCGATCTCACGGCGACGATCTCCAGCGCCGAAGAAGTCGCACGCTTCGATGCCATTGGTCGCGCCGCCGGCAAACCGATCTCCGTCCACCTCAAAATCGACACCGGCATGGGTCGGCTCGGCGTGTGGCACGAGTGCGCACCCGCGCTGCTCGAGATGATTCTCGCCACGCCACATCTGCGGCTCGCGGGCATCTTCACGCACTTCGCCTCGCCGGACGACGATGCGCAGTTCACGGCCGAGCAACGCCGCCGCTTCCTCGACGTGCTCGCGCGCTGCCCCGCCGTGAAACCCGACGAACTCTTCGTGCACGCGGACAACAGCGCCGGCCTGGAAACGATGCAGGGAGCCGCGCCCTTCAACGCCGTGCGCGTCGGGCTTCTCCAATTCGGCATCCTGCCGCACGCCGGTTCGCTCCTTTCGCAAGTTCACACGGAGCCTGTATTCAGTTTCCGGAGTCGCATCGGCCTCGTGAAGCAACTCCCGCGCGGCACGACCGTGAGCTACGGCCGCACGCGCATGCTCGAACGTGATTCCACCATCGGCATCGTTTGCGCCGGCTACGGAGACGGCATCCCCCGCGCCACCAGCAATCGCGCGCAGGTGCTCGTCCGCGGCGCCCGTTGCCCCGTGCTCGGACGCGTGACAATGGACCAAACGATCGTCGACCTCACCGATGTGCCCGGCGCCGTGGTCGGTGACGAAGTCGTCATCGTTGGTCGCCAATCGGGAGCCGAGATCTCCATTGCCGAATTCAGCCGCTGGGCCGACACGATTCCATGGGAAACGCTCTGCTCGATCACGAAACGCGTCCCTCGGCTCTACCGGACCGTCCTGGGCGTCTGACGGACCGCGGCAGTCGCCGCGTAGGGTTTGCTGCAAATCCATCGCCGCACGAATCCGTTGCGCGCGGGATCTGATTTCCGCTCGCGCGGCGGAATCAAAGTTCTCTTCTTTGCGCGCATGACTTTCGCGCAGGGTTTTCTTCGCCTCCTTGTTGTCTGCGTGCTCGCGACCGCGAGTGCCGGTTTCGCTCAAACCAAAGCGAGGCCGACTCGCCCCGGCGAAGCCGCCAATGCCGGAACCTACAAAGGTTATGTCGCGATCGATGCGGCCACGGGAGCCACCTTGCTCGAGGACAACGCCGATTCTGTTTCCCCTCCCGCGAGCATGACGAAACTCATGACGTTTGCCATCCTCCACGACAAACTCGCCGCCGGGGAACTCTCGCTCACCACACAGGTGCAGATCGACGCCAGCGACGCCCGCATGGGCGGCACCCAGGTTTACCTCGATCCACGCGAGACCTTCTCCGTCGAGGAGCTGCTCTACGCGCTCATGATCCAATCTGCCAACGACGCCGCGCACGCGCTTGCCCGGACTGCCGCCGGCTCGGTGCCAGGCTTCGTCAATCTGATGAATGCAAAAGCGCGCGAACTCGGCATGACGCGCACCACCTTCCGCTCGCCGCACGGCTTGCCGCCACCGAGCCGCAAAGACGCCGAAGGCGACCTCACCAGCCCGCGGGATTTCGCGATTCTCAGCCGCCACCTGCTCACCAAGACCGACGTGCTCAAATACTCGAACGTGCGCGAACGCGCCTTTGGGCCCGACCGCGCCAACGGCCCGTTGCAGATGCGCAACCACAACAATCTCCTCGGCAAGGTCTCCGGCGTCGACGGCTTGAAGACCGGTTACACCCGGAGCGCCGGTTACTGCCTCGCTGCCACGGCCCAACGCAATAACCGCCGCGTCATTGTCGTGATCATGGGCGCGTTTGGCCCCGGCGGCCAAGTTGCCCTCGGCCGCTCTCGCGACCGCAAAACGATCGAGCTGATCGAGGAAGCTTTCGGCAAGATCCCAGCCAACTCGCCCGCGTTCCAATCGTCTGCGCCCGCGATCGAATCTCCCATCGAGCACGCCCCGATCAACGAC
This sequence comes from Verrucomicrobiota bacterium, assembly GCA_023410155.1. Taxonomy (GTDB): domain Bacteria; phylum Verrucomicrobiota; class Verrucomicrobiia; order Opitutales; family Opitutaceae; genus Opitutus. The sequence goes on from JAEYQF010000092.1 coordinate 9,846, forward strand.
AAGCCCGCGGACGACGCACCGGTCATCAAATTCTCGGTGCCGAAGAAAACCAAGTAATCCAATCGTTTCCCTTCTCGGACTGGGCGCTGCGCACACCGAGAACGAAGAACGAGAACGATTCGATCACGGGCCGGACTCGAGCCGCATCTTGGCTCGACTCGAGCCGCACCTTGCCGCGGCTCGGTGCGGATCGAGCCTCGACTTGGCTCAGCCGTGACTGTGACCGAGGGCCAGTATCAGGATTCCCAATACGCAGAACAACGTGCCGAGCAGGCCGGCTTCCCAGCGCTCGAAGCTCTTCAGCTCCCAGCGCTTCAAGCCGACCAGCGCGAGCGTGGTGAAGAGCGTCATGCCGGCAAAGGTCGCAACCGCGAGAATCACGCTGAGGACCACAAAACCCATCCAGCCAAACTGCACGCCGGATAAATAGACCGGCAGGAAACCTTCGCACGGGGACAGCGTGAGCATGAGAAAGAGTCCGCTGATCGCCGCCCAGTCGCTGCGTTTGGACGAGCCGAGCTCGCTGTCGCTCATCTCGTGCTCCCAGTGGCTGTGGTCCTCTTCGTGGCCGCACTCCGCGCTGGCCTCGTGATGGCCGCCCGGAACGGGGTGGTGGCAAATGCCGCCGCCACGGAGTTGCCGCCACCAGAAGTAACCGCCGATGCCAAACAGGGCGATCGCGGCAAAGATGGGGAAAAGTTGTCCGAGACGTTCGTCGAGTTGGAAGCCGAACCACGCGATCAGCAGCCCGAGCAGGCTCGTGAGCGCCACGTGACCGAGTCCCGCGAACGCCGTTACCGCAATCGTCTTGCCGCGCCCCCACCCGCGCGCACGAGAGACCAGCACGAACGGCAACCAATGCGTCGGGATCGCGGCGTGGAAGAACGCCACGGTGAAACCGGTCGCGGCGATCGTGGTGAGAACGGTGGAATTCATTCGAGCGGGTGAGAAGCCAGCACCGGTGCGGCACGGCTGTCGACCGTCAAACTAGCAAAGTCGTCAAGGCGCCGATTCGCAAAATCGTTCTGGTTCTCCATCTTGGTTCGCGTTCTCTTATCCGACTCCGTCATGGCTTCCGCTCCCGGTCTCAACGCTGTCCGCTCGTATCTGCTCTCACTGCAGGACTCGATTTGCGCGGCGCTCGAGGCGGATGACGGCGGCGGAAAATTCCGCGAAGACGAGTGGCAACGCGCCGAAGGTGGCGGCGGCCGCACGCGCATCCTGAGCGAAGGCGCCGTCTTCGAGAAAGGCGGCGTCGCGTTTTCACACGTGCGCGGCTCGAAGCTGCCGCCGTCGGCGACGGCCCATCGGCCGGAGCTCGCAGGCAAAGACTGGGAAGCGCTCGGCGTCTCCCTCGTGATTCATCCGCGCAATCCGCACGTGCCGACGAGCCACGCCAATGTGCGTTTCTTCATCGCCGATGCGGGCGGCGCGAATCCGATCTGGTGGTTCGGCGGCGGCTTCGACCTCACGCCTTACTATGGCGTCGAGGAAGACTGCGTGCACTGGCACCGCACGGCGCAGCAGGCCGTGACCCCGTTTGGTGCGGAGATTTATCCGCGGTTCAAGCGAGCGTGCGACGAGTATTTCTTTCTCAAGCATCGCGGCGAACCGCGGGGCATCGGCGGCTTGTTCTTCGACGATTTCAACGAGCTCGGTTTCGAGCGGTCGTTTGCGCTGCTCCGTGCGGTTGGCGACGCATTTGTGCCGGCCTATCGGCCAATCGTGGCGAAGCGCAAGGCCACGCCCTACGGCGAACGCGAGCGGCAGTTTCAACTGTATCGGCGCGGGCGATACGTGGAGTTCAATCTCGTGTGGGACCGCGGCACGCTCTTCGGCCTGCAAAGTGGCGGGCGCACGGAGTCGATCCTGATGTCGCTGCCGCCGCTCGTCCGCTGGGAATACGACTTCAAGCCCGAACCGGAGAGCGCGGAAGCGCGTCTGTATGATGTTTTCCTCAAGCCGCGCGATTGGGCGGCGCAGTCAGCAGCCACTACACCACTCTCTTAACCCTGCCTCTCTGTGACTTCTCGCGAACGTTTCCTCGCCGCCTGCTCCTGCACTCCGCTCGACCGCCCGCCCCTCTGGATCATGCGGCAGGCGGGTCGCTATCTGCCCGAGTATCGCGAGCTGAAGGCAAAGTCGTCGTTTCTCCACATGGTGAAGACGCCGGAGCTCGCGATGGAGGTGACGCTGCAACCGCTGCGTCGCTTCGCCCTCGATGCGGCGATTCTGTTTTCCGACATCCTCGTGATCCCGGAAGCGCTCGGCCAGGGCTACCGTTTCCGCGACGAAGGCGGCATCGCGATGGACTACAAACTGGAGACGCGCGCCCAAATCGAGGCGCTCGCTCCGGCCGACGCGGTGCCCGAGAAGCTGCGCTACGTCGAAGACACGTTGCGACTGCTCAAACGCGAACTCGGCGACACCAAGGCGCTGCTCGGCTTCGGCGGTTCGCCGTGGACGCTCGCAACCTACATGGTCGAAGGCGGCAGCTCCGACGAGTTCGAGTGCATCAAGCAGCTCTTTTATAACGATCGCGCGCTGTTCGGCGCATTGATGGAGAAGATCACGGCGGGACTCATCGGCTACTTCCAGATGCAGATCCGCGCGGGCGCGGATGCGATCCAGATTTTCGATTCGTGGGGCGGCCTCATTGCGGGTCAGGACTACGAGGCGGCATCGCTCCACTGGATTCGCGAAATCATCTCGGCGCTGCCGCGCGATTTCCCGGTGATCCTCTACGCAAAGAACACGGCGCCGCACCTGACGGATCAGGCGTTCAGCGGTGCGCGCGTGTTGAGTGTGGATTGGTCCAATGACCTCGCGATGGTGCGACGCACGTTGCCGGCGAATGTCGCGGTGCAGGGCAATCTCGATCCGGTGCTGCTCAACACCACGCCGGAAATCGTGCGACACGAGGCGGCGCGATTGCTCGAGTCGATGCGCGGCACCGCGGGACATATTTTCAACCTCGGCCACGGCATCATGCCGCACGCTAAGATCGAAAACGTGCAGGCGCTCGTGGACACAGTGACCACATGGAAATGATCCCGATCGAACCCACGTGATGAGTTCATCCGGAGCAAAGTCCGCCGTCGTGATCGGCGCAGGCATCACCGGACTCACCGCCGCGCATCGGCTCGCGAAAACCGGCTGGCGCGTGTGCGTGCTCGAGGCGAGCGGACGCGTCGGCGGCGCGATCGGGACTGAAATCGATCGCGGCTGGCTCGTGGAAAAAGGGCCGAACTCGATTCTGTCGGGCGAGCCCGCCCTCACGGGCTTGATCGACGAGTTGCAGCTCGGCACCGAGCGCGTGGCGGCATCGAGCACGGCGAAGAACCGCTATATCGTGCGCGGCGGAAGAGCCGTCGCCGCTCCGCTGGGGCCGAAGGAGTTTCTCACGAGCCCGCTTTTCTCCCTCTACGGAAAACTGCGTGCGGCCACGGAATTGTTTTCGCCCCGACGCCTGCGCACGACGGACCTGAGTCTCGCCTCGTTTGTGCGCGCGCATTTCGGCGAGGAGTTCGTGACCTACGGACTCGATCCATTTGTGAGCGGCGTTTACGCCGGCGATCCGACGAAGCTGTCGGCGAAGTATTCATTTCCCAAACTCTGGGAAACCGAACGCACGAGCGGCTCGTTGCTCCGCGGACAGATGGCCACGGGCAAGGCACGACGGGCACGCGGCGAACCGCGCCCGCAGATTTTTTCGTTTCGGCACGGCTTGCAGACGCTCACGGATGCACTCGCGAAGGCGTTGCCCGAGGACGCGATTCGGCTGAACGCATCCATCGACGCGCTGATCCCGGGCGCGACGTGGTCCGTCATCTGGCACGACTCGGACGGAGCGACGCACACGGAGGCGTGCGATGCGGTGGTGCTCGCGTTGCCTGCTCCCGCGCTGGCGCAAGTGCGCGTCGGCGCGCTCGGCGAACGCCCGCTCGCGCGACTCGAAACGATGGAGCATCCGCCCGTGTCGTCGCTGTTTCTCGGATTCGAACGCGCAGGCGTGGCGCATCCGCTGGACGGTTTCGGCATGCTCGTGCCGTCAGTGGAAAAGCGGCAGGTGCTCGGCGTCTTGTTCTCGTCGAGTTTGTTTCCGGGACGTGCTCCCGCTGGACACGTGGCGCTGACCGTGATGGTCGGCGGCGTGCGGCAGCCGGAACTCGCGCGGCTCGACACGGGGCAACTGCTCGCGACCGTGATGCCGGACCTCGAGGAGTTGCTCGGCGTGACGGGCGAGCCGGTGTATTGCCGGCACACGTTTTGGCCGCGCGCGATCCCGCAATACCAGCTCGGGCACGAGACTTTCCTCGGCGCGATGGCGGCCTGCGAGCGCGAGCACCCGGGCTTGTTTCTCGGTGGTCAGCCGCGGGACGGCATCGCGGTGCCGGCGTGTGTCGCCGCCGGAGAAAGGCTGGCCGAGCAAGTGATGCGCGCGGCAGTTCGGGATTGAACGTTCCGAAGGCGCCTGACGCCGGCAATCGCGACGATCAGGACAGCGGCCGCGAGGCCATAGGTCGACGGCTCCGGAACAGGCGTGAACGGGCTGAAGGCGGGCACCCGCGTCGCCGAAAAGTTCGAGACGCCGTCGAAAAAGAAGTATCCGTTATATCCGCTGGGTGCGTAACCCATGAGAGGAGTATAGCCACCCGCGTAGAGCTGATACGAGTAATTGGAGTAGTAATCGATCTCGAGGAAGGGTGGCAGTGGAGAACCCGGTTCCGGATCAGCGTCTGCAAATGTCAGCCAAAGCTGAAGACTCTCCGTGAAGAACCTCGCGTCCGGATCCCCGTAGCTCGAGGCATACGCTGTGAGCGTGAGAGTATTGGGATAATCCTCAGGCCAGGAGACCCTCCATAGAGGACGCCAAAAATCATAGAGCAAGTTGCCGTTGTCGTCCTTCAGGCTCATTCGCCAGAACGCATCGCCTGTCCCAAAATTCTCGGGAAAGTAGAAGTCGAGGTGGGCGTCAGAGCCTCTCGGCACCCAACGATCACTTTCCACGTTGTCGGGCATGAACCTCAACGAGGTGTCGAACGACAAGTGCACAAGCTGAAGCTGGGCGCGCGCCGAAGAAATCGCGCCTGCGAGAATTGCCACCACCATCGAGATTCGGGGGTTCATAGCGTCGCGGATCATCGCTGAAACCGAGCCGGTTTACTATCAGCTGTCCGCTGTGCGCGGGTTCGGAGAACCTCTTACGGCCGAGTCCGCGGCGGGTTGGGTCGCTCGTTGCGGAGGCGGAAGAGCGATCAGATCACGTGGGTGCGACACAGTGATTTGGGCTCGTGAATCGATCTCCCGACGGCCCTTGACTCACCCCACTCCCGGCCTACCCTCGCGCACCTTTAATTTTCATGGCGCAAGACCTGAAAGACACGCTGCAGCTTCCCAAGACAGATTTCCCGATGCGAGCGGGACTGGCCCAACGCGAACCGGGCCGCGTCGCGCACTGGGAAAAAATCGGGCTCTACGGCGCCATCCAGAAGAAGAACGCGGCCGGTCCGCTCTTCGTATTGCACGACGGTCCGCCGTTTACAAATGGCGACGTCCACATCGGCACCGCGCTCAACAAGAGCCTGAAGGATTTTGTGCTGCGCTATAAATCGATGCGCGGTTTCCGCACGCCCTACGTGCCGGGCTGGGACTGCCACGGGCTGCCGATCGAGCAAAAGGTCTCGCGCGAACTTCAGGAGAAAAAGGAAGTCGTCACCACCTCCGAGCTGCGGGCGAAGTGCGATGCGTTTTCCGAGTCGTGGATCGCGAAGCAGACCGCGCAGTTCAAGCGGCTCGGCGTGCTCGCGGACTGGAAGAACGAATACAAGACGAAGTCGCCCGCCTTCGAGGCGGACATCGTGCGCACGTTCGCGGCGTTCGTGGAGCAAGGGCTCGTTTACCGCAGCAAGAAGCCCGTCTATTGGTCGATCCCGTTTGAGACCGCGCTCGCGGAAGCCGAAATCGAATACAAGGACCACGTCTCGCCGTCGATCTGGGTGAAGTTCGCGGTGCCCGCGGACGAAGCGAAGAAGTTCAATCTGCCGACGGACAAGCCGCTCTTCGTGGTGATCTGGACGACCACGCCGTGGACCATCCCGGCCAATCTCGCGATCGCGGTGCACCCGGAAGTGGACTACGTCGTGGCCGCTCTTGGCGCGGGGCGCCTCGTCGTGGCGGAAGCGCTGCTCGGCTCCGTGCTCGCGGCCGCGAAGAACACGAATCCGCCGCAAATCGTCGCGACCGTGAAAGGCGCTGCGCTCGAGAAACTCGCGCCGCGGCATCCGGTCATCGACCGCGCCTCGCCGGTCGTGCTCGCCGAGTATGTCACGACCGAGAGCGGCACCGGCTGTGTGCACACGGCCCCCGGCCACGGTGCGGAAGATTACCAGACCGGCCTGAAGTATGGCCTCGAGGTGTATTGCCCCGTCGGTGACGACGGAAAATACGTCGACGACGGGCGCGTGCCCGCGGATCTCGTCGGATTGAGCTGCCTCGAGACGGTCGAGGATCTCGCGGCAAAACGCACCTCGCCCGCGAACATCGCGGTGCTCAAGAAACTCGACGCGGCCGGAGCCCTGCTCGCGAAGCAGCGCTACGAGCACAGTTACCCGCATTGCTGGCGCTCGAAGACGCCGATCATTTTCCGCGCAGTTGACCAGTGGTTTGTCTCGCTCGATCGCGCCGGCCACCGCGCGAAGGCGCTGGCCGCGATCAAGGACGTCAACTTCATCCCTGCGTGGGGCGAAGCGCGCATCCGCGGCGCCGTCGAGTCGCGTCCCGACTGGTGCGTAAGCCGCCAGCGTGCGTGGGGCGTGCCGATCCCGGCGTTCTACGACGCGAAGAAAAACGCGTTTCTCGATGCGAAGGTCGCGTGCGCGATCGCGGACAAGATCGCCACGCGTGGCACCAACTTCTGGTATGACGCGTCGCCGGTGGAAATCCTCGACGGCGTCACCCTGCCCACCGGCTGGCCATCGCCAAGCGAACTGACCTGCGGACGCGACACGCTCGACGTCTGGCTCGACTCCGGTTCGACCCATGCGGCCGTGCTGAAGCATAGCCAGGGCGGCACACAGTGGCCGGCCGATCTTTACCTCGAAGGCAGTGATCAGCATCGCGGCTGGTTCCAGTCTTCGCTTTGGACCGGCATCATCGCCTACGGTCAATCACCGTATCGGTCGCTGCTCACGCACGGTTTTATCGTCGACCGCAATCGCCAGAAAATTTCCAAGAGCTCCACGTATCAAAAACCCCAGACGAGCGACGCCTACGTGGCGCAGCACGGCGCCGACGTGATTCGCCTGTGGATCGCATCGCAGGATTTCCGAGACGACATCCCGGTCGACGACGAGATCCTGAAGCACGTGGGTGATGCGTATCGGCTCTTCCGAAATACATTTCGCTATCAGCTCTCGATCCTCTCCGACTTCAATGCCGACCAAGATGCGGTGGCGCTCGAACAGATGGACACCCTCGATCGCTGGGCGCTGCACCAAACGGCCGTGTTAATCGAGGAGTGCACGAAGGCCTACGAAGCTTGCGAGTTCCACCGCGTTTATCAGCTCTGCAATCAGTTCTGCGCGGTGACGCTGTCGGCGACCTATCACGACATCCTAAAGGACCGGCTCTACACACTCGGCTCACGTTCGCCGCTGCGGCTCTCGTCGCAGACCGCGATCCACCACATCTTCAACGTGCTCGTGCGGCTGCTCGCTCCGGTGCTTACCTTCACGACCGACGAAGCCTGGTCCTACGCGGTCGCGAAATCGGAATACTCCGATCGCTCGATTCACCTCGAGAGCTGGCCGACCGTGCCCGCTGGCTGGCTCGACACGACGATCGAAGCGGAAGTCGCCACGCTGTTGAAAATCCGCACGTCGGTCAACGAAGCCATCGAGCCGCAACGCGCCGCAGGCAGGCTCGGCAAATCGCTGGACGCCGCAGTCACCCTCTCAATCGCCCCGGAGGACTCTTCCGCAAAAGCGCTGGAAAAGCACCGGGATTTTCTGCCCGAACTCTTCATCGTGTCCCATGTCACTCTCGGCTTCGCCGCCGGATCCACCCCGACCATCGGAGTGCGACCTTGCAGCGAACTTGGCCACCTGCGGTGTCCGAGGTGCTGGCGCTGGGTGCCTGCCCTCGTGCCTTCCGCGCACGGGGAGATCTGTCCCCGTTGCGCCGAGGCCCTGCAGTAGAATCCCCTTCCCCAAAACTCCCCATGGCCAAGAACAAAAAGAAAACCGCGAAAAAACCCGTCGCCAAGAAGCCTGCTCCCCGCAAACCCGCCGCCAAGAAGCACACCGCCGTCAAGCCCGTGCTCAAGAAGGCGAGGCCAGCGCCCGTTCGGGCCAAGGCAGTGGTTTCGCGGCCCGCGGCGCCACCCATACAACGTTCTGCTCCCATGGAAAAACCGTCCAAGAAAAACGCCCTGCGCGACAGCATCCTGAAGCGCAAGACGACCTCCAAGCCGATCGCCTTCAGCCTCGATGAAGTGCGCGCGATCGCCCAATCCGTTTCAGCGAAGAACGAAGAGGCGGAGAAATCCCCCAAGAGCGTCAAAGCCGCCGCCAAGGCGGCCCTCGTCCTCGAGAAGCCGGCCAAGCCCAACCACGTGAAAGCCGCCTCGCTCGCCGACATCCTCGGTTTCAACCCCAAGAAGGCGAAGCCTGCGGAGCCTCATGACGACAAGGACGTGCCGGAGAAATTCCGCCGTTATTACAAGCTCCTCATCGATCTCCGACAGCATCTCACCGAAGGCATCCAGTTGCATTCCGAAGAGACGCTGAAACGCTCGAGCAAGGACGACTCCGGCGACCTCTCCAGCTATGGCCAGCACATGGCCGACGCGGGCACCGATACGTTCGATCGCGATTTCGCGCTGAGCCTCGTCTCGAGCGAACAGGAAGCGCTCACCGAGATCGACGCCGCTATCAAACGCATCCACGACGGCACGTATGGCGTTTGCGAGATCACGCAGAAGCCGATCGCCAAAGAGCGCCTGCTCGCCGTGCCCTTCACCCGCTACTCGGCGGAGGCGCAGAAGGATCTGGAAAAGAATCGCTACCGTGCGCGGGCAGCGAGCGGACTCTTCGGCGAACTCGGTGAAGAGGGCGGCAAGATGATGGACGAGGACGGCGGCGACGAGTGAGTCGCCGGCCCGTCGTTTTGCGGCGGGCCAACCGCATGAGTCCTGTCGATCCGATCCGTCCCCTCGCGGTTCCTGCTCGCCCAGCGAGCGAAGATCCTCCTGTGCCCGAGCGTTTGGGAGATTACAAACTGCTGCTGACGCTGGCGGCAGTGATCTTCGTGCTCGATCAGGCCTCGAAGGAGTGGATCTCTGCGCGGCTGCCTTTCCCCACGTATGGCCCGCCGGATGCGATCACGATCATTCCCGGTTTTTTCCATCTGATTCACGTCGGTAATACCGGTGCGGCATGGAGCATGTTTTCCGGTCAAAGCGTCCTGCTGGGTGTGCTCGCTGCCCTCACGCTCGCCGGCATCTACTATTGGCGCAAGGCGCTCGGGCTGCAGGTGCGCTTCGTCCAAATCTGCTTCGGACTCCTCTGTGGCGGTATCTTGGGCAATCTCGTCGATCGTTTTCGCCACCAGCACGTGATCGACTTCCTGGATTTCCACTTCGGCAGCTACGTCTATCCGACGTTCAACATCGCCGATTGCGGCATCTGCGTCGGTGTCGTGCTCTTCCTTTGGCACTCGTTGCGGGAACCGAAGCCCGAGCCGTCCCGCTAGCGCGGCGTTAGCCCGACTGCCACACGCAGCCTCGCGCGTTACGCCTTGCGAGCACCTGGCGCCGGGAAACTTTACTCCACGTTCGCGATCTGTTCGCGCACCCGCTCCAACTCGTTCTTGAGTTCGATCACCGCTTTGGAGATGGCCAGATCATTGGCCTTGCTGCCGATCGTGTTCACCTCACGCCCGATTTCCTGAAGGATAAATTCCGACTTCCGGCCGATCTCGCCGTCCGTCTTCAGCAACGCGGCAAACTGGTCGAAGTGGCTGCGCAAGCGCGTGAGTTCCTCAGTGATATCACTGCGGTCAGCGAACAACGCGATCTCCTTGAGCACACGTTCATCGCTGAGATCCACCTCGAGATCCGCTTGGCGCAGTCTTTGCAGCAACTGCTCCCGGTATGCGGGCGCCACTTGCGGCGCGCGCTTGGCGATCGCGTCGAGATGATGGCGCAATGTGGCCAATCGCCCGAGGAAATCGACCAGCAGCGCCTCACCTTCCTGCGCGCGCATCGCGCCAAATGCCCTCAACGCCTCGGTCACGGTATCGAGGACCACGGGTCCGACTTCCCCCGCTTCCGGCCACTCAGAGCTGTGTCTTAGCGAATTCGCTACGGACCAGAGGAGTTCCGGCGTCGCGTCGAACTTCAAACCGCGAGCCGTCGCCAGATTCGCCAGTCGATCCAGCGTCGCGGCGATGGCGGCCTCGTCCCAAAGATCCGTGGCTCCGTTGTTGCGCTGACCGGTCAACTCGACCGTCACGGCGACCCGGCCGCGGTGCGCAACGCGCCGCACTTGTTCCGCTACGGCGGTTTCGAGTTCCTGCCATGCGTCCGGCAGGTTGAGGGCAAGATCGAGTGTTTTTCGATTCACCGAGCTCACCTGGACAGTGAGCGTGCGGTCTCCGATGGCGGCTGTCGCGCGGCCGTAGCCGGTCATGCTCTTCATAGTTTCACACCCAACATGCGGGCGACCTGTTGCACGTCCTTGTCACCGCGACCGGAAAGGTTGACGACAATCACCTTATCGCGGCCGAGCGCCTTCGCCCGCTTGAGGCCATACGCCAGCGCGTGAGTCGACTCGAGTGCAGGGATGATACCCTCGAGACGCGAACACAGCTGAAACGTCTCCATGACCTCATCGTCCGTCGCGTAACCGAATTCGATTCTTCCGCGTTCACGATAGAACGCATGCTCCGGGCCCACCGCTGCGTAATCCAATCCGGCGCTCACCGAGTGGGTGAGTTCAATCTGCCCGTCGGAATCTTGAAGGATGTAGGTCTTGCAGCCCTGCAGCACGCCGAGTTTTCCGCCTTCGAAACGCGCCGCGTGCTCACCGCGCTTTATCCCCCGTCCGCCCGCTTCGATCCCGATCAGCTTCACGCCCGGCTCCTCGAGAAACTCAAAGAAAAGGCCGATGGCGTTACTGCCGCCGCCAACACACGCGATCATCTCATCGGGCAGCCGCCCCTCACGTGCGAGAATCTGCTCCTTGGCCTCGAGTCCGATCACGCGGTGAAAATCGCGCACCATCATCGGATATGGGTGCGAGCCGTAAGCGGTGCCCAGGATGTAGTGGGTCGTGCGCACGTTGGTGCCCCAGTCGCGCATCGCCTCATTGATCGCTTCCTTCAAGGTCTTTTGTCCCGCCTCGACTCCCCGCACTTCGGCGCCCATCAGGCGCATGCGAAAGACATTGAGAGCCTGACGCTCCATATCGTGCGCGCCCATATAGACGACGCACTCGAGCCCGAACTTCGCGCACGCGGCCGCAGTCGCCACTCCATGCTGACCGGCGCCGGTTTCCGCGATGATGCGCTTTTTCCCCATGCGCTTGGCGAGCAGCGCCTGCGCGAGCGCGTTGTTGATTTTATGGGCGCCAGTATGGAGAAGATCCTCCCGCTTGAAGTAGATCTTCGCCCCGCCGCAGTGCTCAGTCAGGCGCTCCGCGAAATAGAGCTCGGTCGGTCGGCCGGCGAACTCCTTGAGGTGGTGGCGCAGTTCAGCTTGGAACGCCGGATCCTGCTTCGCCTGCTCGTAAGCGGCGCCCAATTCCTCCAAGGCAGTCATCAATGTCTCGGGCACAAACACACCGCCATAGTTGCCAAAATGGCCGGAGGCATCCGGGAGCGAGTGTCGGTCGAGGCGTTCGGGTGATGCGGTGGGGATCGACATGGAAAATCCAGCTTGGCACTGCGGCCCGAGGAGGCAAGCGACCAAGGCGCTTACGTGCGCCGGACGGTGACAAGGGTCAGATCATCCCGCTGTGCGGCCCCGCCGGTAAACCGGCTCAACGAGTCCAATACTCCGTCGTTTATCTCCTTTGCTGAGCAGCGACTGAGCGCGCGCACAGTATCCGCCAGTCGAACCCCGGAATACTCCGTGCCTTGTTCATTGGGCGCTTCGGTCAGGCCGTCCGTGTAGAGGACCAACACTTCGCCACGCTGAAACGGGATCCCCACGTCCTCGATCACCGCACTGAACAACTCTTCTGGCACCAACCCGAGGGGCATGCCTTCCGACCGGACAAACTCCATTCGCGCTTCGCCCGTGGACGCCTGCTGCCGCGCGAGCAACGGCTTCTCGTGTCCCGCTCGTGCGGAGGTGACCTGGCCCGTGCTCACGTCGATCACGGCATACAACAGCGTGATAAACATCCCCGGATGCGTGTCTCCCTCCAGGACGCGATTCAACTCGATGAGCGCTGCGGCTGGGCTGTTATGGCGGGGTGCGATCTGCCGGAGAGCCGTGCGGCAGATGGACATGAGCATCGCAGCCGGAATCCCCTTGCCCGATACGTCAGCGACCACGACGCCCAATCGAGTCGGCGAAAGCAGGATCACATCGTAGTAATCGCCGCTCACTTTCTGTGCGGCTGCGTAACGTGCATCCAGATCGAGCCCTTCAATGCACGAAAGATCGCGCGGCAAGAGCATCTGCTGAATGCCGCTGGCGAGCGACAGGTCGACGTCCATCTGCCGCTTCTCTACCTGCATCGAAAGCAGGTCCGCATTGTGAAGGGCGAGAGCCGCCTGCTCGGCAAGCGACTGCAATAAAATGAAATCGTTCTGCGTGAACGGCCCACCGTCGGCGGAGTTGGCCACGGCGAGCACGCCGAAGAAACTTTCTCGAAACCGAATTGGCACCGCGATGACGGAGCGGACCTTGAGAGCCAGATCATCATGTCTGACGATGCGCGGGTCGTCCTCTGCGTTCTCAATGAGTTGACCCTGTCCGCTGGTCACGACCGCACCGACGACGCCTTCGTGCTCCGGGAACTCCTCGGATTTCAACACCTGCTCGATAAAGCGCGCCCGCGTCGCGAGTTTGTCTTGCTGACCGCTCGGGAGCGGTCGATGGGGCGGGAACAGCCCTTCCACCGCCACGCTACGCATTCGTCCGTTCTCCGTGCGCTCAAAGATCGCCGCGCTCAGGGCGCCGGAGCAGAGAATTGCCGCATGCACGATCCGCTGGCGCAGCGCCGTTGCATCCAAACCTTCGCCCAGCGCCGTCACCATGTGGTGCATGAAGTCGACGACTAGTTGTCGTTCTTGAGCGAGATGAAGTCGTTCCTCGTGTGCTTCTTCTGCCGCGCGACGAGCCCGATGCAGCGGCACGAGCATGGCCGCAGCGCCCAACAACAGGCCAAGAAGGAGGAGGATCAACATGGCGACAACGAAGCCGCCATTCCTTCGAGCAATCCACCCGAAGCCCGGGGCTGCGGCTGGTGTCTCCGACTCGCCCCAGCCGAACCGGTTGCGTTATTTCGCGTCGACGCGGTTCTTCAGGAACGCGAGCACGTCCTGAAACTTGCTGCGGTTCGATTCGTCCGCTGCCACCAGGTTTTCGTGTGCTTCCAGCACGAGTCGCGCGTGCTCCAACTCGCTCGCCTCGGCACACGGCAGCGCAGCAACTCCAGAAGCCTGGTCCAGCGACACCTCACCCGCATCCACCGTAAGAAGCCGATGCAGGCCGAGATTACGGATGAGCTCCAGATTCCGCGCTCCCACCCGAGCTACGATCAGCCGCCCACCCGGCGCGAGCTTGCGCATCTGCAGGGCCGCCCCGGCCAAAACACCGAGAAACGTGCTGTCCATGCTGCTGCAGTGCTGAAAATCGATGACGAATCGCGTGCGACCCTGCCGGAGCATCTCCGTGATGAAGTCACGCAGGCACGCGCTGTTCTGGAAACACGCCCGACCTTCGATACGCACCACCACGGGATCGGAGTATGCGTCGACCAAGTAGACCGGTTTATTGGCGACTTCAGGCATGGGGAGGTGTGGTCTTTCCTATTATCGGCTCGGGAAAGCCTGTATGAAATGGACCCCGCTCGCAAGCGCCAGCGGGGTGCCGTTTATGACGATTCTTTCAACAAGATGGCGAGCGGTTCTCCTCGCCTCAACTGCGCGCGACGATCTGGCGGAGCACGTAAGGGAGAATCCCTCCGTGTTGATAGTAATCGATTTCGATCGGCGTATCGATGCGGCAGCGAACGGGCAGCAGATCGACCACGCCGTCTTTTCGGGTGATCCGAAGGGTCAGGTCCTGCTGCGGTTTCAGAGAGGCATCGAGCCCCACCACGTCAAACACCTCCGAGCCATCCAGCTTCAGCGTCTGCGCGGTCGTGCCTTCTTTGAACTGCAAGGGCAGAACGCCCATGCCGACGAGATTAGAGCGGTGGATGCGTTCGAAGCTCTGTGCGACGACGACTTTGACGCCGAGGAGGTTGGTGCCTTAGGCCGCCCAATCGCGCGATGAGCCTGTGCCGTATTCCTGACCGGCCACCACGATGAGGGGGGTGCCGCGTTTCTTGTATTCCATCGCCGCATCGAAGATCGAGAGCTTCGTGCCTTCGGGCTGGAGCAGCGTATTGCCGCCTTCCTCGCCGCCCAGCATGAGGTTCTTGATCCGGACATTGGCGAACGTGCCACGCGTCATCACGCGGTCGTTGCCGCGGCGCGAACCGTAGCTGTTGAAGTCCTCGAACGAGACCCCGTTTTCGAGCAGGTATTTGCCCGCGGGCGCGGACTTCTTGATCGAGCCAGCCGGCGAGATGTGATCGGTCGTCACGGAATCGCCGAAGATGCCGAGTGCACGCGCGCCTTCGATCGGGCGGATCGAACCGGGCGTCATGCCGAAATCGGCGAAGAACGGCGGCTCCTGGATGTAAGTCGAGCTCGCGTCGAACTGGTAAACATTACCCGTGGACGACGGGATCTCGTTCCACTTCGGATTCTGTGCGGCGAAATCGGTGTAGAGCGCGCGGAAGACTTCGGGCTTCAGCGCCGCCTGCATCTGATCGCGCACGTCCTGCAGCGAGGGCCAGATGTCGCGGAGATAGACGTCTTTCCCGTCCTTGTCGCGGCCGATCGCTTCAGTGGAGAGGTCGATGTCGACGCGGCCCGCGAGTGCGAACGCGACGACCAGTGGCGGCGACATCAGGAAGTTCGACTTGATGTTCTGGTGCACGCGCGCCTCGAAGTTGCGGTTGCCCGAGAGCACCGACGCTGCCACGAGGTCGTTCTTCACCACCACATCTTCGATCGCCGGATGCAGCGGACCGGAGTTGCCGATGCAGGTCGTGCAACCGTAGCCGACAGTCTGGAAACCGAGTTGGTCGAGATACGGCTGCAGGCCCGTTTTCGTCAGATAATCCGTCACCACCCGGCTGCCCGGCGCGAGCGACGATTTCACCGTGGGTGCGACCTTGAGACCGCGCTCGACCGCCTTCTTCGCGAGCAGGCCAGCCGCCAGCATGACCGACGGATTCGAGGTGTTCGTGCAGCTTGTGATCGCAGCGATGAGCACACTGCCGTGGCCGATCTCGCCGTCGACGCGTCCAACCGGCACGGATACGGGGCCCGGCGTCGGGCGGTTGTTGGCCATCTCGCGCTCCGTCGTGACGCTCGTGTTCTTAACGTCGGCATCCGACTGCGGCACGCGATCCTGACTGCCGCCGCCCGGACGCGTCCAGCCGGCACCTTCCACACGGAATGTGCGCTCGAACTCCGCGCTCGTTTTTCCAAAGCCGCTCTCCGTAACGGGTTTCGAGAAAGCCGTCGTGAACTCCTGCTTCAGCTTGGGCAGTTCGATGCGATCCTGGGGGCGCTTCGGTCCCGCGACGCTCGGCACGACCGATGCCAAATCGAGTTCGAGCTCCTGCGAGTATTCGATCTCCCCCTTCTTCGGAATGCCCCAAAGGCCCTGTGCCTTGTAATACGCTTCGTAGAGGGCGACGTGTTTCTCGTCCCGGCCCGTCGCGCGCAGATAGGTCGAGCACTCGGCATCGATCGGGAAAAAGCCCATCGTCGCCCCGTATTCGGGCGCCATGTTCGCGATGGTCGCACGATCCACGACCGGCAGTGCCGCGGCACCCGGCCCGTAGAACACCACGAACTTTCCGACGACTTTCGCCTTGCGCAGCAATTGTGTGATCGTGAGGGCAAGATCGGTCGCGGTGACGCCTTCACGCAACGCGCCCGTCAGGTGCACACCGACCACATCCGGCGTGAGGAAATACACGGGCTGGCCAAGCATGCCCGCCTCCGCCTCGATGCCGCCGACGCCCCACCCCACGATGCCGATGCCGTTGATCATCGTCGTGTGCGAGTCCGTGCCGCCGTGTGTATCCGGACAATAGATACCGCCCGCATTGAGCACGCCTTTCGCCAGGTATTCGAGATTCACATGGTGCACGATGCCGATGCCCGGCGGAACGACCTTGAACGTGTCGAACGCCTGCATGCCCCACTTGAGGAACTGGTAGCGCTCACGGTTGCGCGAGAACTCCAGCTCGAGATTCTTCTTCAGCGCCTCGGCGCTGCCGGCAAAGTCCACCTGCACAGAGTGGTCCACCACGAGATCGACCGGCACGAGCGGCTCGATGATCTTCGGATTCTTGCCCATCTTCGCGACCGCCGAACGCATCGCCGCAAGATCGACAAGCAGCGGCACGCCCGTGAAATCCTGCAAGACGATGCGCGCGACGACGAACGGCACCTCTTCCGTCCGCTCCGCTTTCGCCCCCCATGAGGCCAGCGCGCGCACCGCCGACTCGCTCACCCGCTTGCCGTCGCAATTGCGCAGCAGTGACTCCAGCACGAGCCGGATCGACACCGGCAGCTTGCGCACATTGAAACCCGCGGCCTCGAGGGCAGGCAGCGAGTAGAATTGATGCGCCGCTCCATTGGCAGTGAACGTCTGGAGCGTATTGAACGGGTTCGGCAGGTTGCTCATTTAAAAAAGAGGAAACGAAACAGGTTCAGCGTGCGCGCGGTCGCGGACACGGGCACGACTCAGGCCAGGGCGGCCTTGATCGCAGTGAAGTTTGGCAGGTCCTTCGGGGTGGCTGTTTGCTCGGCGTATTTGATGACGCCGTCCTGCCCGATCACGAAAGCCGCGCGCGCCGCAGTGTCGCCGATGCCGGCGAGCATCGGAAAGAGCACGCCATAGGACTTGGTGACCTCCTTGTTGAGGTCGGAAAGAATCGTGATGCCGATCTTGTTCGCCTTGGCCCAGGCTTCTTGTGCGAAGGGGCTGTCTACGCTGATCGCGTAAACCGTCGCACCGAGTTTTTCATACTCCGCGAGGCCGCTCGTCTGGTCGCACATCTCTTGCGTGCACACGCCCGTGTAGGCCAGCGGGAAGAACAACAGCACCGTCTGCTTCTTGCCGAAGTTGTCGCTCAGTTTGATGTCAGCGAGACCGTCAGCGGTCTTGGTTTTCAGCGTGAAGTCCGGGGCTTTGGTTCCGACGGCGAGAGGCATAGGGAAGGAGTGATTAAGCGTGGAGGTGAAACTGCGCACATCTCTGCGACATGCGTAGCAGGGGTCGAGAAGTAGAGCTGGCGCAGCAGGCTGGGCAAACCGTTTTTCCTCAAAAGAAGCCTCCGTTTTATCCTGCGGCGCGGCGGCATAAGTTTTGTTTTGCCCCGCCACAAACCGCGCCCGTTTACTGCCGCTCCCATGAACCTCATCGAAGACCTGAAATGGCGCGGCCTGTTGGCCGACTGCACGGATCTCGACGGCCTCGCCCAGCGGCTGTCGACCGGACAGCCCATTGCCGTCTATTGCGGTTTCGATCCCACCGGAGATTCGCTCCACGTCGGGCACCTCATGGGCCAGCTCACCCTCGCCCGCTTTCAACGCGCCGGCCACCACGCCATCGCGCTCGCCGGCGGCGCCACTGGGATGGTCGGCGATCCCTCCGGGCGGTCGTCCGAACGCAATCTCCTCACCCGCGAACAACTCGATCACAATATCGCCTGCATCAAGGCTCAGCTCTCGCGGCTGCTCGATTTCACCGCCGCCGCCAATCCCGCGCGCCTCGTCGACAACGCGGACTGGATCGCGCCCTTCTCCTTCCTCGAATTCCTCCGCGACGTCGGAAAGCATTTTTCTCTCAACGTCATGCTCGCGAAAGACTCCGTGCGGTCCCGCATGGAAGGCGACAGCGGCATCAGCTACACCGAGTTCAGCTACCAGCTCCTCCAAGCCTACGACTTCTGCCACCTGCGGAAAACACTCAACTGCGAGCTGCAAATCGGCGGCTCCGATCAGTGGGGCAACCTCACCGCCGGCACCGACCTCATTCGAAAAAAACTTGGCGCTGACACAACCGCGTGGGGTTGGACGTTTCCGCTCATCACCAAAAGCGATGGCACCAAGTTCGGCAAAACCGCCAGTGGCGCCGTGTGGCTCGATCCGCAGAAAACGAGCCCCTACAAGTTCTACCAGTTCTTCGTGAACACCGAGGACGCAAAGGTCTGCGAGTATCTGCGCAAGTTCACCTTCCTCTCGCGCGAAGAAATCGAGCCGCTCGAGGCCGCGCACGCCGCCAATCCCGGCGCCCGCGAAGCCCACAAGGCGCTCGCTCGCGAAGTCACTTGCCTGGTCCACGGCCAGGCCGCGCTCGATGCCGCGCTCAAGGCCTCGCAAATCCTCTTCGGGGCCGAGATCGGCGACACGTCCGAAGACGTTTTCCGCGACGTCGTCGGCGAGATTCCCACGAAAGATCTCGAGCGCACGAGACTCGACGGCGCCGGCACTCCGCTCGTGGAGTTGCTCGTGCACTCCGGCCTCGCGACCTCGAAAGGCCAGGCGCGTAAGGACATCGAAGGCGGCGGCATCTACGTGAACAACGTGAAGTCCGACCAGGCTGCTCCGCAACGCGCGCTCACGGCCGCCGACCTGCTCTTCGGGAAGTATCTCCTGCTCCGCAAAGGCAAGCGCACCTACGCCGTCCTCAACGTCGTCTGAGCAGTTGGGATTCGGACTAGAACGCGCCACAATCTGTCCCGAGTCGGGACAAAGTGCGCACGCGGTCGCAACAAGGTGCGGCTCGAGTCACCACCCGGTGCGGAGCGAGTCAGGATTGAGTCGGAGCGTCGCCGAGACATCCCTGGAATCACTGAGATGGATCACAAAGAAGAATCCGCCCGCGGTCTTCTCTGTGTCCTCTGTGACTCGTAGTTGAGATCAGTGCCGCGGGCTTACAGCGCGCGGAAAACCATCGCGGCGTTCTGGCCGCCGAAGCCGAGGTTGTTGCTCAACACGGTGCGCACCTTCGCCTCGCGCGCGACGTTGGGCACGTAGTCGAGATCGCACTCGGGATCGGCTTCGAACTGGTTGATCGTGGGAGCGATTTTCCCCGTCTGGATCGTTTTCGCCGAGATTACCGACTCGATGCCGCCGGCCGCGCCGAGCAAGTGACCGGTCATCGACTTCGTAGAGCTGATCGCGAGTGTGCGCGCGTGGTCGCCGAAGATTTTCTTGATGGCGAGCGTCTCGAATTTGTCGTTGTAGGGCGTCGAGGTGCCGTGCGCGTTGA
>JAEYQF010000163.1 GCA_023410155.1 Verrucomicrobiota bacterium
CACACGTGATGCCGCCGATCCCCCAGATCCAATCCTATCGTGTATGAGTTTGTGTTCATAAGGCGTGTCTTTGACACCCGCGCTCTCGCGCGGATGCCTCACGCCTTCTCATTCCTACTGGTTCGGCTTTAGTGCCGCTGTTCGGTAAAGCTCCCAAATCGCGAAGAAAGGCACAGCCGTCGCGATCCACGGAGCCGCAACAAGCAACCAGGGTGGCTCATTCCGATAGAATATCGATATCGAACCAACGTAGTCTTGGAACGGAGGAACCACGAAAAACACCTGTGCGACAGCGAAAGCGATCGCCCACCACACCAAGCGCCTTCTCCACCGAATGAGAAGCCACGCAACAAACATGGTGAGTGCGGGAAGATAGACGCAAAGCTCAATTTGCCGATCCGGACTGGGGGGGCCCCCAGTAATATACGCAAGAACCACTGTCATCATTTTTGCCGAACAGTGTAATTAGCCTCAACTCAGTTGATGTTGGCCCGAACGACCGGAGGCGAGGTCGATCGAGTCGTAGCTGACGCAAGCAGCCTTGTGGTAAATGGCTACGATCTCGCAGGGAATGAAATGTGCGCAGGGCATGATCCGGCTAAAGCTCAACTCGCGGGGACTTGGGGTTGATGAGGTCACACGCGTCATACCGAGTCATAAGCCCCCACTTCCAAGGGGCGTTTTCCTGCGATCGCTCTGCCGGGTCGTTGCGCTGATGCCATGATCGCTGGAGGTGGGGTGAAGGGGAAAACCAAGCGACGCCATGCTGCCGCGCTATAGCATCCACGCCAAGGCGGCATTTCAGGAAAAAATCCCGGTTCGGCCGTGCGCTCATCTTCGACTCCAGAGCTGAACGCAAGGACGCCCACGAAACGCGGAGATCAGAGAACGATGTGCTTCGTGACTCCGCGCTTTGCGCGGCTCCGGGCTCGCAACTCTCAGCTCTCACCTTCTGCGACCGCCACGGCTCCAGAGAACGCTCTCCTGCTCTCCCCAACTCGTTCTCGTAATCGCTCTCGTTTTCGAAGACTCGTCGCGCGAGCGCTCGATCAAGAGCAAGAGCACGAGCATGAGCACGACGAAGATCCGCCACACGCAGGGCGGATGACGTCAGAAAGCCCGGCGGGGACGCCGGGCTCCACCTTCTTGCGAACCTTCGCGTCTTTGCGTTTCCCTGCTTCCTTCCGCGACTCTGTGGCCTCTGTGTCCGAGCTCTGTGCGCTCCGTGGCGTGACTTACCTCACTCCCCGACTTCGGACCACACGAGCACCGTGCCGCTCTTGCGGTTCGACGTCGTGCCGGGCCAGTCCGCGCCGTAGGGTTCCCCCGAGGTCGGATCGATGCCCACGAAGCGCTGCGTTTTCAGCGAGAGCAGCATGCATTGCCGGTCGCGCAGCATGTCCTGCCAGAGGAAAAGACTGTCTTCGGTTTCCTTCTTCATCATGCGGACATCGGCCGAAAGGCCCGCCCCGACCACGGTGAGAAATCCGCTGCCATCCATCGCCTCGAGCGCGACACGGCCCTGACCGCGATCGTGCACCTTGAAGCGGACGCGCGCGCCGCCAGCTTCCGGCGAGTTCGGCGAAGTCGGGTGCAGCATGCCGTGCGGATTGGCCCACAGGAGCGATCCATCGGCGAAGTTCGAAAACGTGACAGTCTTTCCCAGCGGCAGATTGCCGGTGCGATCGGCGAGCGGCTCGTCGACTTGGAAACTCAGGAAATCGGCATGGCCGCCTTCGCGACCGGCCGTGTTGAACGCGAACAGCCCAAGGCGTGTGCCTTGAAAGGTCTTCAATTGATATGGCAGGCGAATCTCGCTGCCGATCTCAGTGAAGTTTTTCCCCTCGGAGCTGTAGCTGAGCCGCGCGACATCCTGATCGTAATCGCCGGTGGCGCGCAGCCAGACCCGCGAACCGGAAAGCGCGCGCTCGATGGTTTCATTTTTCAACTGATCATAGAAGCGGAGCGTCACGCCGGAGGACGTGCGGACAACACCGAGCGTGGCGAACGGCATGTTGAAAAGGGCGAGGCCCGCGTAGTCACCCTCCTTGAGACCGGCAACATCGAGCTCCGCCGTCGCGGTCAAAACGGGACCGATCACGCGCTGCGTGAGCGTGTTTTTCGCCCAGAGGAGCTGGCTCGCGGGCAGCGTGTGAAGGCGCAGCGCGCCGGGCTTTTCGGTGAGCGACCACTTCCCGTCCACCGGATTGTGATTCCATTGCCAGATGGGCTTGAGCTTCTGTCCGGAAAAATCGTCGCTGCGCTCATAAGGCGCGTGCGGTTCGACCTGCGCGGCGACTCCGGGCTTGAACCATGTGCGCGGCGTGCGGCCGAGATTCTGCGGGAGGCCGTAGTAGGGCCAACCGTCGACCCAGGTGACCGGCGAGAGCGTGGTCGTGCGGCCCACGGAGCGGAAATCCATCATCGAAAAACCCCACCACTCGCCATTGGGCAGATCGACGATGCCGCCTTGGTGAATCGGCATGGCCCCGAGTTCGTTGTCGCCGGGCTCCGAGAGTTCGAACGTATCGCCGGGCTCCGGCAAGGCGCGGCTCAGACCGACATTGCGCACCATCCAGCCACGCTGCGTGCCGAGGGTTTCCTTGCCCGCGATCACCACAGTCTCGTAAGGCCCGTCGATGCGATCCGCGCGGGCGGCCTGCATCCGGCCGGTCGGCGCATAGTTCGCGCTGATGATGTAGTATTTGCCGTCGATCTTGTAGAAGTGGTGCCCCTCGCCCATCGCGTTGCCGCGGGGGATGATGACGCGGTCGGTGCCCTCGATCAGGCCGCTGAGGTCCGGGTGCAGCTCGACCAGATGCACTTCGTCGTATCCATGCACTGCATACACGCGACCGTCGTCATCGAAGAGCACCGACAGATCGTGGATCGCGCCCTTGAAGGAGCGGTGCTCCCACGGGCCGGCGGGATCGGTCGCAACGAAGACCTGCAGGCCGCGGCGATTCACGTTACTGAAAAGGTAGAACTTGCCGTCGTGATAACGGATGCACGGTGCCCAGATGCCCTGCCCGTAGGCTTCCTTTCCGTCCTCGAGGTTGAACTCGGGGCCCAGTTCAAGCCGCGGCGTGGCGTAGCTGAGGAAGCGCCAGTTCACCAGATCCTTCGAATGCAGGACGACCACGCCAGGCATCGAGTGCATCGTCGTGCCCGCGAGATAGAAGTCCTCGCCGACGCGAATCAGATCGGGATCGGAAAACTCGTCGTAGAACAGCGGGTTGGTGAACGTGCCGTTGCCGTTGTCGGCGGTCCACGACTTCGATTGTGCAAACGCAGCCGGAGTCGCGAGCATCACGGCGCCGAGAAGGAGGGAGGGAAGGAAGCGCATGTCTTTCTGAGTTTAGGGGGCGGCGGCGACCTGGTTTCGATCGTTCAACGATTCCTCGATGAGTGAGCCGACACCGCGCGGATCTTCTTGTTGAGCGAAATGGCCACCCGGGAAGGTGCGGATGGTCCAGCCACGCGCGGCGGCGTTCTGCCAGCTGTGATCCCGCTTGGAGCGCTCCTCGGGATTCTGGTCCGGCGGCATGAAGGCGATGAAGGTGACCGGCAGGGCCTTGGCGGCCGGGTTCTTGTAGGAGACCGGCTGGTTGAAACACTTGATGGACTGTTTCACGCCGTGGGGCGGCTTGGCATCGGCCTTTACCCAGGGCACGGGCATGAATCCATCCGTGAAGCGTGACCGATCCTCAGCCGTGGTGCCGAGATGATCCCAGATGGATTCGCCGTCGTTCGGCACGGCAGCGTCGAGAAACACGACGTGTTTGAGCCGGTCGGGGACGCGATCCATCACCCCTGTGATCACCATGCCGCCGTAGCTGTGGCCGGTGAGCACGATGTCGCGCAGATCCTCGAAGAGAATCGTGTTCACGACGTCGTTGATGTGCATCTCGAGGTCGACGTCGGTGCTGTTGAGGTGCATGCGCTCACCAAGGCCGGTGAGCGTGACGCGATAAACCGTGTGGCCGTCGGCCTGCAGGCACTGCGCGGTGCGTTTCCACTCCCAGCCGCCACCGGTGGCTCCGTGGACGACCACAAAGGTTCTCTTCGCGGCGGTTGGCGCGGCCTGCACCGATCCCACGAGGATCAACGCCCCGAGAACGAGGGCGGAGACAAGGCGGAGCAGGCGAGTCTTCATGAGAGAGGAACGAGTTCGCCGGAGGCGGATTTTCACTCGAACAGCACGGCCCCACCGCCGACCTCGAGCGGGAGCGTGAGGTCGCCAGACGCGCCGACCTTGATCGTGCGGAGCCCCGCGCGCTGGCCCGGAGCGTCGTGGATCCACTTCAGCGTGCGACCGGCGAGAAACGGCAGTTTCAGCGCGAGTTCCTTGGATTGCTGCTCACCGTTGGTCGCAGCAACATACCAACGCTCCCCGTGACGCCGCGCGAGTGCGACCTCCCGGCCCGGATAACCCGAGAGGAAGCGCGTCTCATCCCAGGCGACCGGGACCTTTTTTAGGAACTCGATCACGAAGTCCGGTTGCTCGGTGAGGTTGTTGGGAGTGAGACCCACGTGCTGAAGCGGCGAGTGATAGAGCACCATGGTCGCGAGCTGAAACGCGTCGGTGGTGCGGCGCTGGTTGCCCTGCCCCGGCTCCTTGTGGAAAGTGCGATTAAGCACCATCGGGCCGTAGTCCATCGCAGCCGCAGGATTGCGCACAAACGGGATGATCGTGCTCAGCCGCGCTTCACCGTCGGCAAAGCCCTGCGAAAAGATCAGGTTTTCGGAAGCGGTCACGGCCTCGCTCGTCATGTGATTTGGATACATGCGCTCCCAGCCGCGCGGCAGGGTGGCGCCGTGGAAGTTGAGCATGAGGCCATACGTGTCGGCGTCGGTGAGGATGTCCTCATACAGTTTCATCGTGACCTGCTTGTCGCCGCCGAAGAAATCGACCTTCAGACCTTTCACGCCGATCGACTGGAGCCACGCCATCTCGCGGCGCCGGGCCGGCGCGTTGTCCATGATGTTGCGCGGGCCTTGCGGCGCGTCGTTCCACACGCCGTTGGAGTTATACCAGAGCAGCACGCTGACTTTTTTCGAAGCGGCGTAGGCCACCAGTTCGGCGAGTTTTTCCCGACCGAGGTTCGCATCCCACAGCGCGTCCACGAGGATGTATTCGTAGCCCATCTTCGCGGCGAGATCGATGAACGTGCGCTGATCCGCCTCGTTCATGCTGGCGTCCTGCCACACGAGCCAGCTCCACGTCGCGCGGCCGGGCACATAGGTATGCGAGGCGTCGTAGAGCGGTTTCACTACATCGGTGGCGACCGTGGACTCTACGATCGGCGCGAGCGTCTCGCCCACGGTGATCGTGCGCCACGGCGTGAGCAGCGGCAGCGGCGCGTGCACGGTGTTTTCACCGAGGCCTCCGTTTTCGCCGGGCTCGGGAAACGCGATGGAATACACGCCATCGGCCGTCGGATCACTGAGCCGCGTGCCGGCATAGCGGCTCGACGTGCCCGTCTCGGAGATAAACAACCAACCGGCGCCGCCGACGCGAAAGAGTGCGGGGAATGTGAAGCCGAGTCCGGTCGGTGATTTCTTGCTGACCGGTTCCTCGATGAAATATCCCTCCTCGTAGCTTGGCTTCGAAGCCATCCAGCCGTCGCCCGGCTTGGCCTGCCAGGTGATGAACGCCGTGGCGGCATCCGGCAGATTGAAGCCCGTGCGCTCGCTTTGAATCACGATCCGCTGGTGCGGCTCCTTCCCGACGATCCGATACGCAAACGCCACGTCGCGATCGCTCACGCGGAAGATGACTTCGAGCGTGTGGCCCTCGCCCGTCGTGTAGCGCGCGGTGAGTTCGTTGGCGCGATATTCGACCTCGCGCACCTTGCCGTGCGGGAGCGTGTAGCGCTCGCTGAGCGGCGCCGTCTGGTGACCAACCGCCTGCAGGCCGGATGAAAAACTGCCGAGACTCGTCTCGAGCCCGAGCGGGGAGGTCTCCAGCACGAGACGGCCTGCGCGCGAGACCTGGTAGGAAAGCGAACCGTCGTCGAGCGACAGTTGGACGGCGATCTGGCCGTCGGGACTCGAAACCTCCTGCGCATGCACGGCGACAGAGCCGAGCGACAGCGAAGCGACGACGGAGAACAGTCCGGCCAGACGAAGACCGGGAGAACGGAGACTAGGCTTCATAAAAAAGAAAGGCATCCAGGTCCGACTCAGCGCTGAGGGCGAAGCCGGAAGATCGTGAAGGAATGGGCCGGGGCCATGTATTCGAACTTTGGTGACACGGAAACCGTTTCGACCTTCGGCTGCACGACGGCCGGCTGGCCATCGACATTGACGAGATCGGCGCTGTTGCCCGCGAAGACAATGCGCTGCGCGGACGTGGCCAGACCGGCAGCGCCGGTAAACTGCGTGACGATCGTCTGTGGCGTGTTCTCGCCGTTGACGATTTTTAGCACGAGCTCGCCTGTCGCGTTGTCGCGCACGGTCGAGGCGGCAAGGCGCGCGCCGCCCAGCGATGCGCCCTCGAAGCGCGTGGTGATATATGCATCGCCTGCGTTTTCGCCGAAAAGGCGCTGCACGGTATAGTTGAGGCTCGGGAAAACCTCCGTGGCGTTGAAGTAGATCATGTCCGGGTGCCACTGGGTGTGCTGCCGGCGCGCGAGCAGTGGCGCATACGAAGAAAGCAACACGACGTCGCCATTGCGCTCGAGGGAGGTGAGAAACGCCGCCTCGGCCAAGGCCGTGCGCAGGGTATTGCGGCGATCGGATTCGTGCGCGGCGTATTCGCCGACATAAACGGTCGGGCCGTCGCGATCGTAGCTGTCATAGCGCTCGAGGTTTTCCCAGAACCAGTCGGGCGGGCGGTAGTAGTGCTCGTCCACCATGGCGAGCTTCAGCTCACGGGCGAACGCCCAGCCGAGATCGAAGTCCTCGCCGTCGGGGAACGGACCCGAGGTGCCGATCACCACGATCTCGGGGTGCTTCTCTTTCAGCACCTCATTGATCATCGCGAAGCGCTCCTTGAAGTCCGGCGTGATGGCGTCCTCGTTGCCGACGCCGAGATACTTGAGACCAAAGGGCTCCGGATGTCCTGCCGCGGCGCGCACCGCTCCCCACTTCGAATCCGCGGGTCCGTTGGCCCACTCGATCAAGTCGAGCACGTCCTGCACATAGCCGGGCATCTCCTCCATCGGCAGACCTTCCTGACCCCGGCCCGGCGAATCACCCGAGTGCTGACAGCAAACGCCTGCCGTGACGACCGGCACCGGCAACGCACCCAGGTCTTCGCAAAACTGGAAATACTCGAAGTAGCCCAGCCCCATGGTCTGGTGATAACCCCAAGAGTTGCGCGCCGCGACGCGCTGCTCGACTGGGCCGACGGTGTCCTTCCAGTCGTAGTAGGCGTGAACACCCGCGCCGTGCACGAGGCAGCCGCCGGGGAAACGCACGAACCGTGGCTTCAGATCGGCGATCGTCTGCGCGAGGTCCCGCCGCAGTCCATTGGCGCGGCCTTTGAAGGTGTCGTGCGGGAAGAGCGAAATCATGTCGAGCGCGACACCACCCTGCTCATGAGCCAGCAACACGAGGCGCGCCGCCTGCGCGTCGCGCGTCGGCGTGAGCGTGGCGGTGTGCTTCGTCCACGCGCGCCCGCTGATCGTGAACTTGGCCTCGGCGAGCACGGCGCCGCCATCGCCTTCGTGGCGCACGGTGAGCGGCATCGGGCGACTCTGGTCGCCCTCACTCCACTTGATCCCCATGTACGCCTGATACGCCCAGAACGACGCCTCGTAACGCTTGCCCGCCTCGAGCGGAATCTGATCGAAGCCGCGATTGCCGAGCCCGACGCCGTCGCCGGGTTTCGTGACATTGAGCACGACGTAGTGCGGATTGTTGACGTGCACCGGGCGGGAGTTGGCGACGCTCAGGTGGCCCTCGCCTTCACCGGTTTTCACCATCTCCCAGAACGAAGTCGGTCCCCAGCTCGCCTGCTCTGTCGCGCTGTATTCGAACGAGCGATTCTGGATCAGTTCGGCGTAGATTCCGCCATCGGCCGCGTAGTTCAGGTCCTCGAAGAACACTCCGAAGAGCGACGGGCTGATCGGCTTTGCGGGAGACGCGAGGTCCACCGAGAGGGTGCGCACCGGGGTGCCAAACACGGTGCAGACAGCGGTAAGAAACAGCGAGAGAGCGAGAGGGGTGCGCGCCATGCGAGACTTGTCGGCCCTCGACCAACGCGCTTCGAGCGCTGGAGGGTTTTACCGTAATATTTCCCCGGACATACGGTGCCCGGACAGCGTGCCTCAACCGGCCATCGCGTGGAAGCGACAGCCAGCGGACTCACCGTGGTGCGTGCACACACCACAGAAGGTATCGATCTCGGAGCTCGCGAGCGAGCGGGCGGCGTGGATCAGGTGCGCCAGGTCCGCCTCGCGCCGATCCTCCGGTGACATCCTGGCCTGCTCGAGCACGAGCGTCTCGAGGAGCGCCTGCTCGCCAGCCTTGAAATAGGAGAGATACGGATTCCGGTTGCAGCCGCAGACCGGGAGCGAGATCCGCCGCGCGCCTCCGAGTGTGAGTCGTCCATCGCCCGATCGCGCGAGTTCCCGAAAAACCTCCTCGACGGAATCCGGTATCAGGTGAACGAGGGCGTCGGGCAGCGCCAGGGGCGAATTGACGGGTTCCACCCGCAGCAGGGCAGCCCAGCGGTCGCAGATCGCCTGACGTTGCTCACGCAGGATGCGAAGAGCAGTGGGGGACATGTTCCCATCTTACGCAAACGCCCGCGCGGCGGCTCGCCTTCGTTTGCGAAAAACGGCCCAGATGTTGCCACGTTTCGGCGCGTCCTCACTTCACCGTCACCGTGAACTTGCGGGTGGTGCTCAGCTTGCCGTCGCTGACCTTCAAGGTGACGGTCGCCTTACCCGTTCGTCCGGCGACGGGCTTGATCTTCACCGTGCGTTTGGAGCCCTTGCCGGAGAGAACGATGCCCGACGTGGGCAGGAGCGTCTTGTTTGAACTGGTGCGCGAAAGGGCCAGTTTCGACGTCGAAGTCTCGGCATCGCCAATGGTGAAGGAGATCGTCTTCGAGCGACTGCGAGCGAGCGAAAAACTGGAGATGCTGCTGATCGTGGGAGCGTCGTTCACCGCCTTCACGGTGACCTTGAAGCTGCGCTTCGCGGTCAGGGCGCCATCCGAGACGGTCAACGTGACCGTGACCTTGCCGGAGGCGTTCTTCAGCGGGGTGAGTTTCACCTTACGTGTCTTACCCGTGCCGCTCAGTTTGATGCCGGATGTCTTCAGGAGCTTGGTGTTCGAGGACGACGCTTTCACGACGAGCGCGCTCGTCTTGGTGTCTTCGTCGCTCACCGTGAAGGACAGCGTGCGCGACGTGTCCTCCTTGATGGATTGATCGGCGATGGAGCCGATCTTCGGCGGATGCCGCACCTCAACGGTGAACGTTTTTTCCGTGGTGAACCGGCCGTCGGTGACTTTCACCGTGACCTTGGCGCTGCCCACCTGGTTGCTGGCGGGCTTGATCTTCAGCGTGCGCGTCTTGCCCGTGCCACTGAACGTGAGATTCGACGTCGGCAGCAACTTGGTGTTGGAGGAGGAGCGCGTGACCTTGAGCGAACTCAGCGACGTGTCGGGATCGCCGACGGTAAACTTCACTTCGCGGGTGCTGGCATTTCGAGCGAGCACGAGCTTGGAGAAACTGCTGAGCGTCGGCGGGTAGGCCACGGCCGGCGAGCCATCCACCGTGACGGGACTAGAGACCGCCTTGCCGAGAGCGTTGGATACAATGACGCGGAACCAGTCGCGCTCGGCGCCCTTATTCACCTTCACGGTGAACTTGTCACGGGTGGTGCCATTATACACGCCAGCTTCCGGCACGTCGGACCAGGTGGCTCCGCGGTCGGTCGAGAGCTGCCATTGATACGTGACGGGGCGGATGTTGCCGACGCCCGTGGAAACTTGCGCGACATTGGTCGCAACCTGGAAAACCGCATTGGACCCGAGTGCCACTTTCACGCTTTTGGGCTGGGTCGTGATTTTTGGCGCGGCGGTCGTGACGAGCCGCAAATCAAAATCACCGAGGCCGGTGTTCCCCTGATTGGACACCTGCTCTGTATCCCCGGCAATGATACGACCGGTGAGCGTGCCACGATGGCTGGGCCCACCATTGTAGCCGAAACCGATTTCTCCGTCGGGCGAGACGACACCGTTGAGATGATACGCATCATCCTGCCCGACGTAATTGCCGCTGTTGGTCGGCACGCCCGTGTAAACGCGGCGGTAGGAACCGCTCAGCTTGCCGTCCTTGTCGTGGACGACGACGAGGTAAATTTTGGCGAACCATGCTCTGAGCGTCTGGTTGTCGATGCCGGGGCGAACGACGAGGCTGCGCGAACCTTCCCAGACTCCGGTGAGATTCGTCAGCGGCAGCACCTGTAGCTTCGCCACCGCGCTGGTCGTGGTGCCGGCGGGATTCTTGAGAACCACATCGTAATTCCCCGCCTGCGGAGCATCGACGTTTTGCAGCCGGAGCGAAGGGCCCGTGCCGCCCACCACGGGCACACCGTTCCGGCGCCACGTGTAGCTGACAACGTTCTTGGCCTTCACGGTCAACGTCACTTCGGCGCCGGCGACGACGGTTTGGGAGGCGGGTTGGGTTTCGATCGCAGGCTTGGGAATCGCGCCGGTGAGCGGTGTGACCGCGCGGAGGGTATTTCCGCTGAAATCAGAAACGTAGAGCGTGCCGTCAGTTCCGAGGGCCAGGGAACCCGGCGAGGCGAAACGGACACCCTCGCCTACGCCGTCCACCACATCGGAAAGTCCGCTCTTGCCGGCGATGGTGGAAACCACTTGCCCGGGAGAAATCGCGCGGAGGAGATGGTTGCCGGCATCGGCGACGAACACCGTGCCGTTGGCCGCCACCTCGAGAGCTGCGGGCGAGGAGAACAGCGCATCGTTGCCCACCCCATCAGCATCTCCACGGGTCTCCTGCGCTCCGGCGAGCGGGCCGGCCCACGTCGTCACGACGCCCGCGGGCGTTATTTTCCTCACGTTGCCATTTCCCACGTCCGCCACGAAAAGGCTGCCGTCGGGACCGAAGGCCAGATCTGAGATCATGTTGAAGTAAGCGGTCGTCAGAGTGCCATCGACGTTTCCCACCACCCCCACACCGGCGTGCAACGTCACCTTGCCGGCTGGCGTTATTTTTCGAATCACCGACCAGACCGAATCGACGACGTAGACGTTTCCGCCAGCGTCGCAGGCGATCACCCGCGGGTCTTGGAAGCGCGCCGCGGACCCGGTGGCGTAGGTGTTGCCCGCTTGTCCCGCCGAGCCGGCGAGCGTGGATACAGTGCCGCTCGGGGTGATCTTGCGCACGAGATGATTCCCCGCGTCAGCCACATAGAGATTGCCCGCTCCATCGATCGCGATGTCCGAGGGATTCCAGAAACGCGCGCTTTTGCGGGCGCCATTCACCGCGCCGGGCGTGCCGGAAACTCCGGCGTAGATCTCGATTTTCCCGGAGGGCAGCCGCCGACGGATAACATGCGAACCGGGATCCACAAAATAAACGGTCTTGTCCGCGGCAACAGCCATGCGACCGAACGGTTGTCCCTGCGCGAGCGTGGACACCGTATAAAGAGGATCTTTCGTCGGGACTCCGAAGCCATTCGGGCCGGCGATTTGCACCGGCTTTTTGCGCGCCCGCCACGTCGTGCCGTCTGCGAGCTGTCCCCACTTGTTTTCGCCGGTGGCCCAGACAGTGCCATCCTTCTTGATGAACACGGTGTGGGAGATTCCGCACGCGGCGGTCGTCACACCGTCTGCGATCTTGACGGGGGTCAGCCGCGTCTCAGTCGTGCCATCGCCGAGTTGCCATTCACCGTTGTAGCCACAGCCCCAGAGCGATCCGTCGATTTTGAGAAACACCGTGTGCGACGAGCCGATCCAGACCTTCGCCACTCCCGTGGCGACCTGAACCGGCGAAGGGCGAAACGTTCTCGTGCCATCGCCGAGTTCGCCGAACTGATTCCTTCCCATCGTCCACAGTGTGCCATCCTTCTTCACGAACGCCGTGTGCGCGTAACCCGTCGCCGCCATGGTCACACCGGTCGCGATTTGCACCGGTGCGGTCTGCGGTTCGGTGTGTCCCAATCCCAGCTCGCCGTAGTGGTTGTAACCCGTTCCCCACAGCGTTCCGTCAGTCTTCACGAAGACCGAGTGAGTGTCCCAGGTGGAGACACTCGCCACCGACGTGGCGATCTGTGCCGGCTCATCCTGCGTGCCCTCACCGCCCAAGCCCAGGGCCCCCCACCCCTTGGCTCCCGATCCATACAATGTGCCATCCGCGCCGAGGAAAAACGTGTGGTTGAGCGCTGCCCCGACCGCCTTGATGCCCAAGTTCACCAGCGTCGGCTTTTCGCGTGACAACTTAGTCCCGTCGCCGAGCTCTCCGTAGACATTGGAGCCCATGGCCCAAAGG
>JAEYQF010000304.1 GCA_023410155.1 Verrucomicrobiota bacterium
GGGCGAGGGACTGGTGGAGTTCCTGGGAGGCGCCGCCCGGATAGGCGAAAACGACGTCGACACCCTCGCGGATGAGGCACTCGACGACGGCGTCGGAGCCCTTCATTTCGCGGCCGATCTCGGCCTTTGGAAACGCGGCGGGGGAGGTCGTGGTTTTCATGGGTGTCGACTGTTTGGACAAAAAGGGAAGAAACCAAAAGGCTCCTGCCGGTGGGTGGCAAGCCTGCGGAACGAGACTTGCGTCTGCGCAGCGGCACCGTGGGAAGGAGGGGCCAGCGCTCCAGAAAATAGAACTCGCGAGTCCGGCGAAGCGTTCCACGGTGATAACATGCTGAAGCTGCTTTTCATCGGCGACATCGTGGGGCGTCCCGGTCGCGAGCTCGTGATTGATCTGCTCCCCAAGATCCGGGCCGAGCACAACGTCGATTTCGTGGTGGCCAACGGGGAAAATGCCGCCGCGGGGAATGGAATCACGGGCACGATCGCGCGCACGCTGCTGAATGCCGGTGTCGATGCGATCACGTTGGGCGATCACGTGTGGGATCAGCGCGGCTGGGAGTCTGAAATCACGCAGATCGAGCGCGTGTGCCGCCCGGCCAATCTGCCGCGTTCGAATCCCGGGTGGGATCACCTGATCATCGAGGCGCGCGGATTCCGTCTTGGGCTGTTCACGGTGCTCGGTCGCACCTACATGAATCTGAAGGCTGATTGTCCATTTCTCGCCGCCGACCGGATGATCGAGCAACTGCGCGCCCAGTGCGATGCGATCCTCGTGGAAGTGCACGGCGAAGCGACCTCGGAGAAACAGGCGCTCGGCTGGTATCTCGATGGACGCGTGACGGCAGTGCTCGGCACACACACGCACGTGCCGACGGCTGACGCGCGCGTGTTGCCGAAGGGCACGGCCTTCATCTGCGATGTCGGCATGACCGGCCCGTATGAGAGCGTGCTCGGTCGCGACATCGCGGCCGTGGTGGGGCGCTTCGTCGACGGACTGCCACGGAAATTCGAAGTGGCAACGGGCGACAACCGGCTGTCGGCCGTGCTCGTGGAAATCGGCGCGTCTAGTGCGAACGCGCAGAAGATCGAACTGCTCACGGTGCGTCGCTGACGCAAGACGCGCCGCACCGTCGGCGTATTATTGGTGAACGACGCCGTCTTCCTCGAAGACGCCGAGGTGCCGATAGCGCTCGTAGCGCGCGTCGAGCAGGGCGGTGGGCTTAAGTTCGCGAAGCTCGCCAAGGTGCTTCTGCAGTGCGGCGTCGAGCCCGGTGGCGGCCTGCGCGAGATCGTTATGCGCGCCGCCGAGCGGCTCGGCGATGACCTCGTCGACAACGCCCAGTTTCTCGAGCGTGACGGCGGAGAGTTTCAGCGCTTCCGCGGCTTTGCCGGCGGCGGCGCGATCTTTCCAAAGAATCGCCGCGCAACCTTCCGGCGAGATGACGGAGTAGTAACTGTTCTCGAAAATGAGCACGCGGTCCGTGACGCCGATGCCGAGTGCGCCACCGGAGCCGCCTTCGCCGACGACAATCGCGATCGACGGGACGCGGAGCAGAGCCATCTCGCGGAGGTTGACCGCGATCGCTTCGGAGACGTGGCGGGCCTCGGACTCGATGCCGGGATAGGCGCCGGGAGTGTCGATGAACGTGATCACCGGCAGGCCGAACTTCTCGGCCGTGCGCATCAGGCGAAGTGCTTTACGGTAGCCCTCCGGCTGCGGCATGCCGAAGTTGCGCGTGATGTTTTCCTTCGTGTCGCGGCCCTTTTGCTGGGCGATGATCATGACCGCTTGTCCGCGATAGAACGCTGTGCCTCCGATGAGCGCGCGATCGTCTCTGAACTGCCGGTCGCCATGAAGCTCTTGGAAGCCCTCAAAGATCCGACCGACGTAATCCAGCGCGTAAGGCCGTTTCGGGTGACGCGCGATCTGGACGCGCTGCCACGGAGTCAGATTGGTGTAGATGTCGCGCTGGGCCTGCTGGATGCGGGCCTCCATCGCCGCGACTTCCTTGGAGACATCGAGATTTTGCTCGAGCGACCGCTGGTGCAGCGAATCGAGTTCCTTGGCGAGTTCGCGCAGCGGCTTTTCGAACTCGAGCAGATAGGACGGCGTTTCCATGGGAGAGCCGGTGAAGGTATGAACCGCGCGCGAGGCGCGTCAAGGGACGTGTCAGCCGAGCGTGCCGGCGTCAGTGCCAGGATTTTTCAATTGGTCGCGCCAGCCGGCCACTTTGGCTTGGGCGCCGAAGTGTTCCGCCTTCGCCTTGTCGCCGCGTTCCATCCAGATCCGCGAAAGGGTCGTGTTGATGAAGAGATCTGCGGGCCTCAACGCATGGGCTTTCTCCGCGGCGGCGAGCGCAGGATCGAGCCGACGAAGCGAGAAATTCACCTCGGCTGTGGCGTGCCATGCCTCGAAGGACTCAGGCACAGCGTCGGTCGCCCGGGCGAGTTTTGCCAAAGCCGTGTCGGCATCGCCGAGCGCGTAGTCGGCAGTTGCGTCTTCGATCAGCGTCTGAAGTTCGTCAGCGGTCATCGCGCGGC
>JAEYQF010000253.1 GCA_023410155.1 Verrucomicrobiota bacterium
TTGTTTTTTCTCCTCGGGCCAAGTGGTTGCGGAAAGACGACGCTGCTGCGGAGCATGGCGGGTTTCTACATCCCGGAAGAGGGCCGAATCCTGTTCGGCGAAGAGGACGTAACGAAGCTCGAGCCGCACAAGCGGAACACAGGCATGATGTTTCAGAGCTACGCGCTGTGGCCGCACATGACCGTGGCAGAGAACGTGGCTTTCGGGCTCGAGGAGCGAAAGGTGTCGCGCAAGGAGATCGAGCGGCGCGTGGGCGAAGCGCTCGAGTCGGTGCGCATGGGCGCTTATGCGCTGCGGCGGCCGAATCAACTGTCGGGCGGGCAACAGCAGCGCGTGGCGCTGGCGCGCGCGCTGGTGATTCGCCCGCGGTGCTTGTTGCTCGACGAGCCGCTCTCGAATCTGGACGCCAAGCTGCGGCTTGAGATGCGCACGGAGATCCGGCGCGTGTGCAAGGAATTCAAGCTCACGACGGTTTACGTGACGCACGATCAGAAGGAGGCGCTGTCGATCTCGGATCGGATGGCCATTCTCGACGGTGGAAAGATTTTGCAGGTGGGCTCGCCGCGAGAAGTTTATCGCCGACCGACGCACAAGGTGGTGGCGAACTTCATCGGCGAAACGGACTTCATCGCGGGACGCATCGTGAGCTCGCACGCGGACCGTGCGGTCGTGGCGACCGCAATCGGTGAGTTCGAAGGCGTGTGGGGGGATCCCGGCAAGAAGGCTGCGGCCGGTGAGGAAGTGACGCTCTCTGTGCGACCCGAGTGCTGGAAAATCGGGCGCGAGTCGGCGCCGCGGAACAGCGTGCGCGGCCGGATCGGCGAAGCCATTTACCTCGGGGAAGTGGCACAGTATCAGTTCGCGACCGCCGCCGAGCCGCTGAACATCCTGGAGATGAATCCGCGTTTCCTGGCCGGCGCGGCGGACGGCGAACTCTACGCGTCGGCGATGCCGGAGGACGTAGTCGTGCTGACGGAGTGAGAGCGCGATGCTGCAGCGGGTGCTGATATTGGCGGCGTTGGTCGGGATCGTGGCGCTGCCCTTCGTTTTGCGGCCGAGTCATCGCGTCGAGGGCCGCACGGACGAGACCTTGATCATCATCACGCCGCACAATGAGGCGATCCGCCACGAGTTCGCGCGGGGTTTCGCCAAATGGTATCGCGAGCGCACGGGGCGAACCGTCGCCATCGACTGGCGCGTGATCGGCGGCACGAGCGAAATCAGCCGGTTCCTCGAATCTGAATATGTGGCGTCCTTCCGGCTGTTGTGGACCAGACTGGGACGCGCGTGGAGCACGGAGGTGCAGGCGGGTTTCGCCAACGCGCGGCTGGCGGCGGATGCGCCGGTCGAAGCGCGGGAGGCCAGGGAGGTTTTTCTCGCGAGCGACGTGAGCTGCGGAATCGATCTGTTTTTTGGCGGAGGGAGCTATGACTTCATCCAGCAGGCGGAAGCGGGCCGGCTCGTGCCCACGCGGATCGTGGAGACGCGCCCGGAGTGGTTTCGGGCCGAGGTGATGCCGGCGGTGTTCGCGGGCGAGACGTTTCGCGATCCGCAGGCTCGCTGGGTGGGCAACGTGCTGAGCAGTTACGGCATCCTCTATAATCGGGACGCGCTGGCGCGCGTGGGCATCGAACAGGAGCCGGTGCATTGGAGCGATCTAGCCGATCCTCGACTCGTCGGGCAGGTCGCGCTCGCCGATCCGACGAAGAGCAGCTCGATCGCGAAGGCGTTTGAAAACGTGGTTCAGCAGCAGATGCAGATCCGGCTGACGGCGCTGCGGCGCACGGATCCCGCAGCGAGTGCCGAAGCGTTGGAGCGCCGCGCGGTCGCGGAAGGCTGGATCGCCGGCTTGCAGTTGCTGCAGCGAATCGGGGCCAACGCACGCTACTTCACCGACAGCTCGCAAAAGCCGCCGATCGACGTCGCGCAGGGAGATTGCGCGGCGGGGATCTGCATCGATTTCTATGGCCGTTCACAGGCGGAGGTGGCGGCGATGCGCAGCGCGGGCCGGCCGCGGCTGGGTTTCATCAGTCCGCCGGGTGGGACGGTGAGTTCGGTGGACCCGATCGCGATTCTCCGGGGCGCGCCCAATCGGGAGCTGGCGGAAGCGTGCATCGAGTTCACGTTGTCGGAGCACGGGCAGAAGCTTTGGAACCTGCGTCCGGGCACACCGGGGGGGCCGGAGCGTTTCGCGCTGCGGCGCCTCCCGGTCAGGCGGGATTTTTATTCGGACGCGGCGCTGGAACCCCTGCGGAGCGATCCGGGCGTGAATCCCTACGCGGAGGGCGAGTATCTTGTGTATCGTCCCGCGTGGACCTCGGGCGTTTTTCGCGAGTTGGCCTTCATCATCCGCGTGATGGCGCTCGACTGCCATGGCGAGCTCGTGGACGCATGGCGCGCCCTCGATCGAGCGGGTATGCCGGAGGATGCGCTGGCGGTCCTGCAGGACCTTTCCATGGTGAGCTACGATTCCGTGCGCGAGGTGATCAAGCCGAGGCTCGGCGCGAAAAACAAAATCGAAGAGCTGAAGCTCGCCCGCGAACTTGGTGACAAGTTTCGCGCTCGTTATGTGGAGGCGAAGCGGCTGGCCGAACAGAGCGGCGCGACAGCCGCGAGCCGCTGAATCGGAAACTGTCGCGCACTATTTCCCGCGCTGATTTCGGACTGTGATCG
Source organism: Verrucomicrobiota bacterium (assembly GCA_023410155.1). Lineage (GTDB taxonomy): Bacteria > Verrucomicrobiota > Verrucomicrobiia > Opitutales > Opitutaceae > Opitutus. The sequence goes on from JAEYQF010000253.1 coordinate 2,674, forward strand.
GGAGAGCGGGTTGACCCTCGCGGACGAGCGGCAAGTTTCAAGGCAACCCGTCCCCTATGATGCTGCGTTGTCTCACCCTGGCTGGTTTGGTGCTTGGTGGATCGGTGGCTCCTTCTGTGGCATCGCCCTCCGTGCAGGTGCCCGAGTGGCAAGATCCCGCAGCCGTGCATCGAGGCATCGAGCCGCCGGCCGCGACTTTTGTGCGCTACGCCCGGGCGCCGGCCGCGATGACGCTTGAGGAGGCGCGGTCGCCCTGGGTGCGTTCGTTGAACGGCGCGTGGAGATATCATTGGTCGGCCACGCCCGCGGAGCGCGTGGATGGATTCTGGGAAACCTCGTTCGACGATCAGGCGTGGGATTTGTTGACTGTGCCTGCGAATCCCGAAGTGGAGGGCTACGGCGTCCCGATCTACACCAACGTGGAGTATCCGTGGTCACCCGTGACGCCGCCGTTGATTCCCGACGGCGCACTTAATCATGTCTCCTCGTATCGGCGGACGTTTGAGGTGCCGGCCGAGTGGAGAGGCCGCGAGGTTTTCGTGACGTTTCACGGCGTCAGCTCGTTCTTCAAAGTTTGGGTGAACGGGACTGAGCTCGGCTTCAGCAAAGACAGCCGCATGCCCGCGACCTTTCGGCTGACGCAGCATCTCGCCGCCGGGGAGAATCTGCTGGCGGTGGAGGTGTTTCGCTGGAGCGACGGTTCTTATCTGGAGGATCAGGATTTCTGGCGGCTGAGCGGAATTTTCCGGGACGTCGTCCTGTGGTCCGCCGCGGCCGTGCATGTGCGGGACTTCCGCGTGCAAACGAAGTTGGACACGCAATATCGAGATGCGCTGCTCGAGGTGGAGGTGGCGTTGAAGAACGATGGCGCAGCGGCTAGGCCCGTGGCGGTCGGGATCGAGTTGCGGGACGACAGCGGCGCGCTGGTCACACACGGAAAGCTGGAACTCGCGTCACTCGCGGCCGGTTCCGAGCAGCGCATGGGTTTGGCTCTGCCCGTCACAGATCCGCGCAAATGGTCGGCGGAGTTGCCCAACCTCTATACGCTCCTGCTCACGACGCGCGACGGCGAGGGTCGCGTCGTGGAAGTGATCCCGTGGCGCGTCGGCTTTCGCACGGTGGAAATCAAGGAGGGGCATTTCCTCGTAAACGGAAAGCCGGTGCTTTTCCGAGGCGTCAACCGGCACGAGATCGATCCTGACTTGGGTTACGTGCAAACGGAAGCGCGCATGCTGCAGGACATCCTCCTGATGAAGCAGAACAACATCAACGCGGTCCGCACGGCGCACTATCCCAACGTGACGCGCTGGTATGAGCTCTGCGACGAATACGGCCTCTACGTCATCGACGAGGCCAACATCGAATCGCACGGCATGGGATATGGGGAGACGTCCCTCGCCAAGAATCCAGTCTGGGGGGCGGCGCATCTGGACCGGACGGTGCGGATGTTCGAGCGCGACAAGAATCATGCGAGCATCGTCGCCTGGTCGCTGGGTAACGAGGCGGGGTTCGGCGAGAACTTCGTGCGAACTTACCAGTGGCTGAAGGCGCGGGATCCGAGCCGCCCGGTGCAGTATGAGGGTGACTACGGAGCGGAGGTAAGCGACGTGGTGTGCCCGATGTATGCGCCGCCCGAGCGGCTGCTGGAGCACGCGAACAATCCGCGGGGGAAGCCGTTTATTCAGGTGGAATACGCGCACGCTATGGGCAACAGCACGGGCGACCTCTGGGCGTATTGGCAACCGATCTACGACGGTAAGCCGTATTTACAGGGTGGATACATCTGGGATTGGGTGGACCAGGGGTTGCGCACGCCCGTGCCCGCGTCGCGCGGCATCGAGCGACTGGAGAATCCGAAGTCGCTCCCGCTCGACCCGGAGCTCGGGACCTTTTTCGCCTATGGCGGGACGTTCGGTCCGCCTGGGGTGGCCTCGGACGGCAACTTCTGTGCGAACGGTTTGGTGAACCCTGATCGTGAACCGCATCCTGGGCTGGCCGAGGTGAAAAAAGTTTATCAGCCCCTGCAGGTGAAGGCCGTCGATCTGGAGAGCGGGGTGGTGGAGGTGAAGAACTGGGGAGACTTCGTGGATGCTGGCGACTGGCTCGAAGCGAGATGGCTCATTCGCGGCGATGGCACGGTGCTGACCGAGGGCCGGATCGAGGAGTTCTCGATCGCGCCCCGTGAGACGAAGCAGCTGACGTTGGATCTACCGCCATTCGAGGCGGGGCCGGGCGTGGAGTATTTTCTGGAGCTATCCTTCGTCACCCGGCAGGACCTGCCGTGGGCGCGCCGAGGGCACGAAGTCGCGTGGGAGCAGCTGCCGCTGCCCCGGCGGTCACCAGCTCACGCGCGCGAACTTCCGAAGGGGGACGCGCTGCGCACGCACCGCTCGGGCGGTCTTATCGTAGTCGAAGGAAACGGGTTTTCGGCGAGTCTTTCCGAGCAGAGCGGACTGCTTGTGTCGCTCAGGACCGGCTCGACGGAGCTGCTGGCCGCGCCGTTGATGCCGCACTTCTGGCGCGCGCCGGTGGACAACGATCGCGGCTACAAGATGGCCGACGCGGAGAACGGTGGGTCCGCGATCTGGCGACACGCCCACGAGAGCTGGCGGGCCGATGAGATCCGCATCGAATCGGAAACGCCGACGCGGGTGGTCGTGCGCGTGCGTGGGCAGTTCACGACGACGGGTTCGCATCAGGAAATCGTGTGGAGCATGAGCCCTGGGGGCGAAGTGGCTGTATCCACTTCCTGGACACCCGGGACGCAGGGTCTGCCGGAGCTGCCTCGCTTCGGCATGCAGACGACGCTCGTGGCAGGCTTCGATCAGATCTCCTGGCTCGGCAGGGGGCCGCACGAGACGTATGCGGATCGCAAGTCCGCCCGTGTGTCGCTCTATTCCGGCAACGTGCGTGATCAGTTTCATCCGTATGTGAAGCCGCAGGAGACGGGAAACAAGGCGGAGGTGCGATGGGCGGCGTTGACGGACGCCAGAGGTCGCGGACTTCTGGTGATCGGCGAGCCGCACTTGAGTGTGAACGCCCTGCACTACACGACGGAGGATCTGTTCTTCGCGACCCAACGTGGAAACTTCTATCCCTACCAGCTGCCGGAGCGCGAAACAGTCACATTGAATCTGGATCTGCGTCAGCGTGGCCTGGGCGGCGATAATTCGTGGGGGGCGAAGCCTCACGTGCCGTTCCGCATCACGCCCGAGCCGATGAGTTATTCCTACCGGATCCGCGTGCTTCGTGGTGGAGAGGACCTGCCGCGGATCGCTCGCGAGCGGATCGGCGGGAACGCGCCTTACTGAGCGGCGAGGCGGCGGTAGACGTCGGGATCGCGTTTCTCCATGTGCCGGTCCAGGTCGGAGGCCGGCATGAAGCCGAACTGCGCATAGAGACCGTGTGCGTCCCTCGTGACGAGGTGCCAGCGACGCAGGTTCTGCAGTTCGGGGTGCGTCATGACAAATCGCATCAGCGCCTTGGAGAGACCGAGACCGCGATATTCGGGGAGCACGTAGACATCGCACACGTAAGCAAACGTCGCGCGATCGGTGACGAGGCGGACGAGCCCGACTTGCGCACCGTCATTGCGGTAGATTCCCACCCCGAACGAATTCGCCAGCGCCCGCTGCACCACCTCCAACGGAATCTGTTCCGACCAATAGACGCCCCGCAGAAACTGGTGCGCTGCGTTCGCGTCCAAGCGCGATGGGTCGTCGGAGATTGTGAAACCCTGGTGCTGGATTTCGCGCGGCATCGCTCGAGCGGACGCTAAAGCTGTGCGAAGGCGGCGACGAAGGCCGCACGATCCCGCGCCTTGAAGAACGACGTGCCGGCCACGAATGTATCCGCGCCGGCCTGACGACAGAGCGGCGCGGTCTTAAGATCGATGCCTCCGTCCACCTCCAGGCGGAAATTCAGTCCACGGGCCGAGCGCCACGCGTCGAGTTGTTGCAGCTTGGGCAACATATCCTCGCGGAAGGGTTGGCCGCCAAAACCGGGTTGCACCGTCATCACCAGCACAAGATCCACAATCGGCAGAAGCGAGTCGACTGCCTCGACGGGGGTGCCCGGATTAAGGACGATGCCGCATTGGCAGCCTAGTTCGCGAATGCGCTGAAGCGTGGCGCGATGATCGTAGGCGGGTTCGATGTGGATGCTGATGAGATTGGCGCCGGCGCGGGCAAAAGCCTCCACATAGTTGTGGGGCTCGGCCAGCATCAGGTGGGTGTCGAAGAAGAGTTTGGAGCCGTGGGTGCGACTCACGGGGGGGATCTTCGGCC